>JAISXE010000061.1 GCA_031270615.1 Spirochaetia bacterium | reverse complement strand
GGCGCAAAAAACCGGGCTATCCGCTCCAATCTTTTGGCTGCGCCAAAAGGATTTCCGCTTCAATCCAGGCTGCATGGGCGAGCAGCAATTTTGCGAAGCAAAATTGCGACCAGCCCCTTGCGCCCCACGGCCTTTTGCGCTTCGCGCAATCTAATTCTATATCGTGAGGGTAAACGCCGATGCACTGAGGACCCGTAGGAGGCGGTTATTTTTTCGGTACGCTTTTTTTGCTTTGCAAAAAATCAGGCTTTCCTGGGGTTCCGGCCCCTCCAATCCTTATCACACCCGGCTTCCGGAATGGTAATTCCATTTGTCGCAGCGTCCGCTGCTGCGCCCGATAAGTTCGCCATTACCGCGGATTTCTATAATCTCGCACTGATTGGAACACCCCTGGCAGATAAACCCCGCGCTATGCACATCATGACGGGAAACGGCGCAGCCCCGGAACCGCGTTTGCTTCACGCCTTCCCGCAGGGCAAGAATGGCCGCGCCGTAAGCGCCCATAACCATGTGGTATTCAGGGATAATCACGGGATGCCCGAGAACCGTCTCGAAGGCCTTTCGTATGCCGGGGTTGGCGCTTACCCCTCCCTGAAAGAGAAAGGGAGGCAGCAGTTCTTTGCCCCGGCACACATTCCCCACAAAGTTCCGCACCAGAGCCAGACACAGACCCATGATAATGTCCTTTTGCGGGAAGCCGATTTGCTGCTTGTGGATCATGTCGGACTCGGCAAACACAGTACAACGGCCCGCTATGCTTGTGGGAGTCTGCGACAACATCGCTATCCGGCCGAACTCTTCAATGGAAATGTTGAGCCGCCGGGCCTGGGAATCCAGAAAACTTCCGGTTCCGGCGGCGCACACAAGGTTCATGGCAAAATCCACAACAACCCCGTCCCGGACCACTGTTACCTTACTGTCCTGCCCGCCTATCTCGATAATGGTGTGCACGTCCGGATACAGATGAATCGCGGCCCGCGCGTGGGCGGAAATTTCATTTTTGACAAGATCGGCGCCCAGCAAAACGCCGAGCAGTTCGCGGCCCGAGCCTGTCGTACACACCCCCGCGATTTCATAATCGGGAAACCTGTCCATAAATACCGACAGCCCGCCCAGCCCCTGCTGTACTGCCTGAACCGGATCCCCGGACCCCCGGATGTATGATTGAAACAAAACAGCGCTGTGCGCATCGATAAGGACAAAATTGATGCTGATGGAGCCCACATCCACGCCAAGATAGACTTTACTCATACCATCCTCTTTTGCCGGCGTTCTTTCAGAATATCCGTAAACGCCTCAAGCCGAGTGGCGACACCGACAGGGCTGGTATGCTCATCAAACGATAATTCCAAAACAGGAATGTCTTTATCGCGGGATATGGCCGCGAGAATGGGGCGTATACTCACTTCGGGCATACAGCCTGCGGGGCACAGATGCACCATGCCATCGTAGCCCTCTTCGGCGCACCGCAGGGTATGAGCCACGGAATCCAGAGCGTGACCGCCCACGGGGTTATTAAGATAGGGCCGGGCGATTTTGACCAGACGCTTTCTGGTATGGGCGCGGCTGCCGCCCAAAGGAATTCCGAAAATATTTACCAATTCCGCTCCCAGCAGAAAAAAATTACGAACCTCCGCTCCCAGACCGCCCAGGATTTCTTCCGTATTCTGGTTAAGGCTCTTATCCCGCAGCACCGAAACCTCCCCTACAAGACCTATCCGCAAAGGAATCCGCTTTGGATCCAGGGGGACACCGGCAAACACGCGGACAAACTCCTGTTTCAGTTTTTTTACGTCCCGCCGGATATTGGTTTTTGCGAGAGTCTCAAGGCAGCCTCGCATCAGGGCGGAGGTTTCCCCCCGGCGGCTTTCCCTCGGCCGGGTTTTCCAGGCGGATATTTCCAGAACATCGATGATCCTGATTTTTTCCAGAGCCAGAAGCACGGCCTTGATAAAAGGCAGAGGCGCTGGGTCGAAGTAACGGATCACCGGCGGCTTGAGCCCGTCAAAACCCAGCCCCCAAACGCGAATTGTGCGGTTCATATCTTTCAGGATATTTTCAATCAGCCTGCGGTAATAGGTCAAGCGGCAGGTTCCCATGCTGTTCACCATGAGGGCGTGAGCGCAGCCCGCGTTATCCGCCTCGATAAAATGCCCCAGGTGTGCCTTAAAAGGCAGGCACATGGATTCAGGAGCAGCCGCTATTCCAAGCCGCATTGCCTCCGCAGACGTGGAAGTGGAACTCCAGGGTTCTATCCCCACGGCCCGGACCGCGGAATCCAGCGCGATGGTATAATTCCCCAGGTTGGGGATGGCGAGTTTTTCAGGCATGAGGGTTCTCCGCGGTTTCGTTTTTCCAGCGCAGGGAATCCGCAAAGGCTTCCAGCCGCGTTTCTATGCCCGCCATACCCGAATGCGCATCCACCATCATCACAAGATATGGGATATTCCGTTCACGGCACATACGCCGAAAACCGTCAATCATAACCGAATCCGCGCCGCAGTTAAACGTACTCACCTGAATAACTCCGGCGTACCGGTCCGCATCAAGTGATTCCAGTTTGTGATACATTTTGTTAAACGTACACCAGCGTATGGGGGATGGCGCAAGCCGGCGCGGTTCAAATGTCATGCTTTCCAGGGGTACCCCTAGGGCTGTGAGTTTCCGGCGTATGGGGCCGCAGATAAAAGCGTCCCCCAGGGTATAGGGATGCCCTAAAAGCAGGAAGCGTTCCCGTGGGGGGAGGTTTTCATTGGCCCTGCGCCGGTCGTCCCAGGTTTTTTCCATTGCCGCTATGGCGGAAGAGACGGCGTCTGAGGCCCGGCGGCGACCGGCGCCCAGCTTCCGCGCAAAACGAATAAGGGTTTTCCGCAAGGGTTGTTTTGTCTCATTGATTTCCAGATCAATAACCGGCATACGGGCCGCCAAGATACTCCGGCTCGCGTCCGGAAGAGCTCCGAATTTTGCGCAGCAGATATGACGCTTCGTCATGGAAAGAATCCTCGGAATAAAAACCGCGTCTACCTTACCTCTGAGGGAAAGTAGATGCCCATCGAAAAGTTTATGGGCAAGGCAATGCTCGGTTTCCGAAACCGGCGCGGCAAGCTCCACGATTTCCCGGGAAGACGACCCGGAAAGGACGGCCTGCATCCCTATCTCCCGGAAGAAAACTTCCCAGAGCCCCGGATACAAATAGAAATAAAAACCGCGTGGTATGCCGATCTTCATATTTTTTTACAACTTCGCATAGTCTTGACAGAGCAGCCTCTGAATGCTATTTTATTGCACAAAATCGTACTTTTTACCAGAAGTATGGGAGTATATGAAAAAATATTTTGGTCTTCCAGGTTGCCTGCTGGTGCTTACATATATCATATCCGCATGTTCCAGCCCTCCGCCTCCGACTCCGGTGGACATAACTACATACAGGGACCTTAACGGAAAACCCATAAAGAAAATACCCCTGCAGAATGGAAGTTTCGAGGTCACTCAGGGAGCGGCTCTCGTTTTCCCTATTGATATGAATCTATTTCATCAAACCGCTCTTTCTGCCTTTGCAAGTTTGGGGTATAGGATCGAAAAAGATGAGGAGGGCAGTATTCTGGTGCGGCTTGTCAAGTCGGGCTGGTGGCTCCAGCTTAGATTATGCTACTGGGACGACGAGTACTGGTATGAATATGTGGACAGCAAAAACCTTAATGCGAACCCCGCCAAAAACCGTATCCATAAAAATTATTACCGCTGGATCGCCAACCTCGAAAAAAACATTTCGCAGTTTTATCTCAACAGTCCAGGCATGCGGCAATTCCGGTAAAGACCTTGCGGCTGTTTTTGGAACGCAAAGGAAGTCTTTTATGTTTTCAAGCCAGGAGGGGCTTATGAAAAAACTTCTTGTTTCTGTGTGTATGGTTCTCTGCGCGGCCTTCATTTCTTCACAAATGGATTGCCAACGCCGAGAAATGGATAGCTGAATTTTATAATAAAAGGTAAAGACCTTTGGAAACGAGCGTATATACCGACGATTCTATCCGGGCTGTTGATGCAAAGTTTGAGGCCCAAAAAATCGTTTTCGCGCCCCTTAGCTTTCAGGCGGTACGCGCTCTTATTGAACTGGGTATTTTGCGGGCAATAGCTGATTCCGGCGATGCGGGTCTTACCCGCCAGGAAGTCGCACGGCGCACGGGTCTGCCTGTGTACGGGGTGGGGGTTCTCGCGGAAATGGCCCTGGGGTTGCGTGTTGTGCGGCTTCACCCTGATACGTCCGCGGAAGTTTCTCTGGAACAAGAACGTTTTGTTTTGGGAAAAATCGGCTGGTTCCTGCTCGAAGACGATATGACGGCTGTCAATTTTAACTTCGTAAACGATATTTGTTACAAGGGCGCCTATGATCTTGCCGAATCGGTGCGGACAGGCAAACCTGCGGGGCTCAAAGTTTTTGGTGAGAACTGGACAACTATTTACGAAGCCCTGTCATCCCTGCCCGAGAAAGCCAAAGAAAGCTGGTTCGATTTTGACCATTTCTATTCCGACATAGCCTTTCCGGAAGCTCTGCCCATCGTTTTCGCGGACCCTCCCCGCCGCCTTTTCGACATTGGGGGGAACACGGCAAAGTGGGCTATACGCTGCTGCCGTTTTGATCCCAATGTGGCTGTTACGATTATAGACCTTCCCGGCCAAACCGCAGTTGCGGAAAAAAACGCCGTGGCGGCGGGCTTCGCGGACAGAATTAAAGTGCATCCCTGCAATGTTCTTGACAGGAATGCGGCGTTCCCCTGCGGTGCGGACGCGGTTTGGATGAGCCAGTTTCTCGACTGCTTTTCGCTCCGGCAGATTAATAAAATTCTCGTTAAAATCGCCGCGGCGTTAAGCCCCGAAACAGATGTGTATGTTCTTGAACCGCTGTGGGACCGGCAGCGTTTTGAAGCCTCCGCCTACAGTCTTCAGGCCGCCTCCCTGTACTTTACCTGTATGGCAAACGGCAATAGTAAAATGTACCGCTTCGCGGAACTTAGGGACGCCGTAGAAAAAGCCGGTTTTAAACTGAAAACTGCGCATCACGGCCTGGGGTCAAACCATTATTCACTCCTGCGGTTTCGGAAAAACGCGTGATGAACAATTCCGATGGTTCCGCGGTAAAACAGCGCAAACAGATTTTTCTCGCACGGTTTACCGCATGGGCGCCCGGAATGGATACGGCGGAAAATTGGAAAGAATGGGCTCTCGGGCAGCGGAAAATTCCCCACACACAGGAAAGCCCCGAATTGGAGTTTACGGAACCGCTTTTCCGCCGTCGGCTCAGCCAGCTCTCGCGCATGACAATAAAAGTTATCCATGACCTTCTCCCCATCCCGGAGGACTGCCCCATTGTATTTCTCTCCTTTCGCGGCGAAATTGCCCAACAACTCAAGATAAATAAAATGCTGATAGAACAGAACGCGCTCCTGCCGGCGGCCTTTTCACTTTCTGTTTTTAACGCGCCCATCGCCCTGGCGGCAATAGCCCTGAATTTAACCGCCGGATATACCGCGATTTTTCCCTCAGCGCGGTGCTTTTATACAGGTTTTCAAATTGCCGCCGCCCCCATTATCAGCGAACGCGGGAAAAAAACCGTATTGGTTTACGCGGATGAACTTGTTCCCGCTGAATACGACAGGCTGCGTCCCGCCGAAAATGAACCCCTCGCGTTTGCGGTAATCCTTTCGGCGCAGAGCTGCCCGCGCGCCCTTGCCCTGCAGCTCCCAGGGAACCCGTCCGCCGCCGGCGCGATACTGGAATCGCCGCGGGCTTTCCTGCGGCGCCTGTGCCTGCATGGGGAGTTTTAATGTGTACAGTGAACCACCGTCCTTTTCCCGCCGCCTTCTGTACATATATCGCATAGGAGTAAAGCTCACATCCTTTGCACTGTTCGGACTTGGCACAATAATTCTTGTTACACTGATCTTTCCTGTACTGCGCCTGGTTTTGCACCCCCGCAAGAAATTTCAAAAATATGCACGCCGTTTTGTTTCATGGAGCCTGCGTTTTTTCGCAGCGATTATATGTACGCTCAGGGGTATAGAAATGGATGTGGATGACCGGCGAAAATATCGCCGTCTTTCCTCAAAGATTATTGCTGCAAATCATCCCTCATTACTGGATGTGGCGCTGCTTCTTTCGCTCATTCCCAACGCCGACTGCATCGTCCGGGGAAACCTCTCGCGCACCTTTGTCCGGGGCGTGGTCCGGCAGTTATACATTCCGAATTCGCTTAGTTTCCATGAACTGGCGAGATCCTGCACTGAATCATTAAAAGCCGGCAACTGTCTTATCATTTTCCCCGAGGGAACCCGCACGCCCCGTTCCAACAGTCTTGTCCTGAAACGGGGAACCGCCAGGCTGTCCCTTGTATCCGGCTGCGCCATCATCCCCATCCACATAGGCGGAACAGACAAGTACGGGCTCGGGAAGCGCGATCCCTTGTTTGCCTTCAACCCCAGGGAGAAGTACGTGTACCGTTTCAGAATGCAGGGCGAAATTTCTCCCGCGAAATACGCGGGTCTTGAAATTCCCCTCGCTGCCCGGCGCCTGACTTCCGAATTAAAAGAGGTTTTACTTCATCCCGTTGGATGAAACGGCTTGCATTCCCCGCAAAAGTAATCGTACCCGCTCTTCCGCACGATACGCGCATAAATTTTTCAACCACCGACCACCCGTGCCGAGGCAGGCAGGCGTCCAAAAATTGAACAGCCTTCAAGCGCCTGTGTACTATCTTTTTAACAGTAATACAACAAAAGCAAGAACCGCCCCGATAAATTCCGGACACACACCTTTTACACAAACCGATGGACTCACCGGGCGGGGCGGACGGGTACAATTCAGCGCCGCCGCATAGCGGCGCGTAAATCCTTCCTATGAGTGCCGGTCCTGAAAGGGCTTATGCACCATGCCCCCTAAATCAGTTTTTGTCCTCATACAGTTCAAACAGCGCCTCGTCCTTCACGATAAAGGCGATGCGGATTTTGGGCGCTATTTCCATCGGCTCGACGACAACGCGGTCGGCCTCCGCCAGGTATTTCGCCATATCGTCAACCTGGTAGGCGACGTGCGGGTTCCTGTGCAGGATTTCCGGGAAAACCGTGCCCTCCTCGAACTTCAGGTATTCGATTTTGTAATCGTAATCGTCCACGCTTTTGCTCATCCAGAATTTCGCGCCCTCGTTGTACACCATGTTGGGTTTTTTGTTCGTTATTGGAATACCGACATGCATGTATTTTGCCGACATATTTTCTCTCCTTAAAATGTATCGCACTGTGCCCGCGTTACCCCGCGGATTTGCTTTCCTCCCGGAAAACACCATAGGCTTCTTTATCCGTGCTCCCCTCGTGGACGATTTTGCGGATGGCCCTGCACATGGCCTCGGGCGAGGAGCTTTGGAAAATATTGCGCCCCATATCAACGCCGCGCGCTCCGGATTGGATGGCCCTATACACCATGCCGAGCGCATCCTCCTCCGGCAGCTTCTTCCCCCCCGCGACAATCAGGGGAACAGGGCAGGCCGCAGCGACTTTTTCAAACCCCTCGCAGTAATACGTTTTTATCGCGTGCGCGCCGTGTTCGGCAAGAAGCCGCGTCGCCAAAAGAAAAAACTCCGTTGTCCTCTGCATCTGTTTGCCTACCGCGACCACGGCAAGAACGGGAATGCCGTATCTGCAGCCATCGTCCACGGCGCGGCACAGCGCCTCAAGCGAGTCGCGCTCGCCGCCGCTCCCGACAAAGGTCTGGACGGCAAACATCTGCGCGTTCAGGCGGATTATTTCTTCAATATCAAGCCCCCTGCCCGAACCGAGGGCCATATCCTCTTTTAATATGCTCTCGTCATGCGTGGCCCGCAGGCAGACGGGTTTGCTTGCCGCCGGATCGACCGAACTGCGTATCGCCCCGCGCGTTCCCATAAGGACATCGACATAGGGGTTCAGTTTCGGGATCGCGATGTCCAGCCGCTCAAGCCCCGAGGTTGGGCCCATGATGTAGCCGTGGTCAAAGGCCAGCATGACGGTGTTTCCCGTGTCGGGCCGGAATATTTTCGCGAGGCGGTTTTTCAGCCCCCAGTCGCCGTTGCACGCGCCTTTTACGAAGAATCCCCCCGCCGGGGCGGGCGTCTCTATGCGATAGTCTTTTGCCTTTTTGTTTCCCTGTGCGTCCGCCATGATTATTTCCGCCTGAAGGCCATCGTGTACGCGGGGGTGTTCCAGCGCCTAAGCGTCTCTTCGTCCCATTTCGCTATATTAAGCTGAAATCCCGCCTGCTCCTGGACGGTAAGGATTTCCCCCACCATGTTTGCGACAACCTGTATGCCCAAGCCCTCAAGGTAGCGCACGCAGTCCTTGTACAGGATAAACTGCTCCATCAGCGTCGTCGCGCCCGAACCGTTTATCATGACAAAAACCTTGTCGCCTTTCGCGAGCGGGATGTCTTTCACCAGGGCGTTCGCCATAATCTCTATGGTCTCTTTGGCCGTCTTCAGCGGCTGCCTCCCGCCCCCGCCCTCGCCGTGCTGCCCCATGCCGATCTCCATATCAACATCGCCAAGGTCCCCGAAGGACGCGCCCGTCGCCGGGTGAGTCGCGCACCTCGCGGCCACCGCTATGGTCGCCATGTTGTCCGCGTAGCCCTGCGCTATTTCGGCCACCTCGTCGAGGGACTTCCCTTCCCTGGCCGCAGCCGCCGCGATGTGATACAGCGGAACCGCGCCGGCAAGCCCGCGCCTGTCGTCCGCGTGTGAACGCGGCGCGTTGGAAATGTCCTCCTGCGTGACGACCTTTCTGACACGAAGACCCTCTTTTTCAGCCTGCTGCATCGCCTTGTTCCCGTTCAGCATGTCCCCGGCGTGGTTTAAAACCAAAAGCAAAACCCCGTGGCCCTTGTCCGCCAGTTTGATCGCCTCGACAACCCTCTGGAAATTCGGCGCCGCGAAAATATCGCCCGCGACCGAAATGTCCAGCATCCCGTCGCCGACAAAACCGCTCAACGCCGGTTCGTGGCCCGTGCCGCCCAGGGTAACGATGGTGACGCGGTCCGCGTCTTTCAGCGCCCTGCTGACCACGAGGCTGCCGCCCACCAGCTCGACAATCTCGCTGCCCGCGAGCGCCATGCCCTCCAGCAATTCCCGCGTCAAACTCGCAGGATCATTGATAAACTTTTTCATACCCATAAAATCCCTCCTTCAAACCGCCTTGCCCAAACCAATAAAAAAATACATCACCGACATTGCCCCCGCATCGGGGGTCCCGATGGTTTGCTCCTTGTAGTTTTTGGCCCTTCCGAATTTGGCAGCCATGCCCGCGCTGTCCCGCGCTCCCCTCACCGCCGCATCCGCCCCCGCCCGGGCAATCAGGGCCGCGTCCTCCTCCCCGCAGGCCGAGATCGCGCGCACCGCCGGAATCAGCGCGTCCATCATCGTCTTGTCGCCCACCCCCGCCTTCGTCAGGCCGCCAATCTCATCAAGCGCGCTTTGGAACATTTTTTTGAAATCCCCCGCGGACATTTCCCGCGTATCGCCCGTCGCGTTTTTGAAACCCTCGAAAATACTGTTCCACAGCGGAACAGCCGCGCCGCCGTTGATGTTCGCTATCCCCTCCGCGCAAGCCCCGAAAAGCGCCCCCATGCCCGCGCTCCCCTCGGCCCTGAGACTGTCCAGCGCCGAAATAATCGCGCCGCCTATTTTTTCCATTGTTATGCCGTGGTCGGCGTCGCCGAATTTGGCGTCAATCGCGGTAAGCTCGTCTTTCGCGCCAATCATCTCCTGGGCCGCATTCCTGAAAATCGCAATAATCCGCTCTATTGGTATCACAATTCCCCTTTC
>JAISXE010000054.1 GCA_031270615.1 Spirochaetia bacterium | reverse complement strand
TGCGCGAAGCGCAAAAAGCCCGTGGGGCACAAGGGATAGAAGCGGAAATCCTTTTGGCGCAGCCAAAAGATTGGAGCGGATAGCCCGGTTTTTTGCGCCTGGAGGCGCAAAAAATGTGCAAAAATGATCAATGCGATTGAGAAAAGAAAACCGCTGACCATTCGGGCAGACCACCCGGATAAAAAAACTAAACTGGTTTCCCGTCTTTTGCCGCATTCCCCTCCGAGGGGCCAGCGGTTAAATCCTTTTTCGACTTTTTCGCCTTCGCGGTTGGTTTTTCGTATTCGTACTTTTAGTTCGATGAAGGTACTACGCTTCCCTGCCTGTCGGCTGGGCGGGGGTTTTTTTTGAGATACGCTTGTCGTCGGCTTCCATTTTCTGCGACCACACCTCGATCTTCTTTTTCGTGGTCTCGGCGTTTTCCGCGTCTCCAAGAAGGGCGAAAAGCCGCCGCGCCGCGCCCAGATAACTTATGGCCAGTTTGAAGTCGTCCAGCCGGAGCGTGGAAAGCTCGTACTTTTCCCGGTAGCGGTCCGCCGCCTTTACCAGGCTTTCCTTCACAAGATTCAGATGGTTCAGCCGCGCCTCATACCCGGGAACGCGCGGATCCATGCCGCTTACCAGGGTTTTCATGTTCAGGATGTTTTTCGCCACGGTGGCGAAACGGGCCTCCAGCTCGACAAAGGACCATTTCCATTTCGAGTTCACGCCGAAACCGTCCTCCACGGCGTTAATGCTGAAACCGAGTTTTTTCACAAGCTCGTAACGTTTCTCGTCCTCGAAATCCGCGATTTCATCGGCCTTTTCCTTGTAGTCGGAATACGGCACATCAATGAAATTGCTCACAACATCCTCAAGGTAAATGATGCTCTTGTAACAGATTTTCCGCGCCTCGTTCAGAAAGTTCTCGTTCTTGATTGACAGGAGGGCTACGGAAACCTGGTTGAGGAGGATATAGTAGGAGCTCAGGTTCAGGTTCTCATCGGCAAGGGCGAGTTTCTTGTACACGGCCGTGGCAGGGTCTTTTTCCACCAGCGACAAAAGGTATTTTTCCCGCTTCATGATGGTATCCAGAGCCTGTTTGTACTCTTTTACTTTTTCAAAGTAATGCCTTTTGGCCTCGTTGCTTATTTTTCCCATACCGAATACTTCTTCAGAAGTTCCTCCGCGTGCTTCATCGACGCGGCCTCTTGGGGATCGCCGGAGAGCATTCGCGCGATCTCCCGCACCCTCTGCGGCCCGTCAATACTTATAATATCGGTGAAAGTCCTCTCCTTGTCTATCCTTTTTTCAACCCGCAGATGGGCATCCGCCTGGGCCGCGATGGACGCGAGGTGGGTAATGGCCAGAACCTGCTTGTTGGCGGAAAGCCTGCGAAGGAATTCCCCCACCGCCACAGCCACCTCGCCCCCGATGCCGGTATCGATCTCGTCAAAAATCAGGCAGCCGATATCGTCCTGCTCCGCGAGGATCGTCTTGATGGCCAGCATCACGCGGGAAAGCTCGCCGCCCGAGGCGATGGATTTCAAAGGCTTCAAAGGCTCGCCCGGATTGGGGGAAATCAAAAAAGAAACAAGATCAAGCCCGTGGGGGCCGCACACGGGCTTGCCCTGGCCGGATTCCTTTTTTTCCACAGGCACGGAAAAGCGTATCTTCCTCATGCCCAGGCTCCCCAGGGCCGCCTCTATTTCCTTTTGCAGGCCTCCGGCCGAGGCCTTCCTCAGCTCGGAAATTTTCGACGCCTCGGCAAGAAGCTCCTGCTCGCGGGCTTTTATGGCGGCTTCAAGGCGTTTTTTCTCATCGTCACGGTTCGCCAGGGCCTCCAGTTTTTTTTCGGCCTCCCCTCGGTAGGCAAGGACATCCGCGGCAAGCCCGCCGCCGTACTTTTTCTTCAGCCTGTGGATCAGGGCCAGCCGCTCCTCGATGGCCTCCAGCCGCTGGGGGTCAAAGTCCTCGGGCTGCGCGCCCCGGAGCGCCCCGGCGACATCCTCAAGCTCAAAAAAAAGATTTTCCAGCCGCGAAGCCGCCTCCGTTAGTTTCCCGTCTATCGCGGCGGCGGCCTTCACCGCCGCAAGGGCCTTGCGCACAAGGCCCACCGCGCCGCCCCCGCTTTCCGCCAGGCTGCCGGAGGCTTCCCCAAGCCGGGCCGTAAGTTTCTCGTGTTCGTGCAGTATCTTCCGCTGGGCAGCCAGTTCCTCCTCCTCGCCTTCCTGCAAGGCGGCCTCGCCGATCTCCCTGACGGCAAAGGAAAGAAGCTCCGCATCCCTCAGGCGGTCTTTCTCCGCGTCCACAAGCTCCGCGTGTTTCCCGCGCATGTCCGCCAACTCCGCGAAGCGCAGCGTAAAGGCGGCCACCCGCTCCTCAAGGCCGACGTAGCGGTCCAGGAAACGGCGGTGGTTTTCCACGGAAAAAAGCGACTGGTGCTCGTGCTGGCTGTGCAGGTCAACAAGCAGGGCGGCAAAACCCTGGAGATCCGAAAGCGGGGCCGCAGACGCTCCGATAAAAACGCCGCCCCGGCCCGTGCGCCTTACCACCCTGCGCACAAGCACGGTGCCGTCCTCCTCCGCGATCTGCCTTTCGGCAAGCCAGGCCTCCGCGTCCCTGTTCCCCGCGACACGGAAAACGCCGGAAACCTCGGCCTCCTCCGCCCCGCTGCGGATGACGTCCTCCCCCCCCCTGCCGCCCAGAAGCAGGCTTAAAGCGCCGGCCAGGATGGATTTCCCCGCGCCGGTCTCGCCAGTCAAAACGCAAAAGCCCGGCGGGAAACTGACGCGGATATTGTCAATCAAAGCGTAATTGCGAACATGGAGTTCTTCAAGCATTCGGGCCTCCCGACCAGCCCAGCTTTTCCTTCAAAACCGTGTAGAAACTCCGCCTGTCGGACTGGATAATCCCGATCCGCGTCCCGGCCACCGATGCGTGAACCATGTCATTTTCGCGCAGGGGAAACACGTCCTGCCCGTCTGAGGTCAGCATCACGTCCGTCCTCTGCCCCCCGTCTACCTGGATCGCCACCTCCTCCGAAGCGGGAATCACCAGGGGCCGGTAGGACAGGCTGAACGGGCACACCGGCACAAGCTGCATCGCCTCCATCTCGGGGTGCAGCATCGGCCCCCCGGCCGCCGCCGAATACGCCGTGGAGCCGGTAGGGGTGGACACAATCACCCCGTCCGCCCGGTAGCGCACAATCGGGTACCCGGACACAAAAGCCGAAAGCCGCAGCAGCTTTGAAATGCTCCCGGAGGAAACAAGCATGTCGTTCAGCGCCCTCACGGCAAAAACCTCTTCCCCCCCGCGCAGGACCCGTATCTGCAAAAGAACACGCCTGCCGACGCGGAGCTTCCCCGCCTCATACTTCTCGAACGCGTCCTTCCATTCTTCCTTTGAAATTTCCGTGATAAAACCGAAATTCCCCAGATTCACCGGCAGAATCGGGATATTCTTTTCCGCAAGAAGCCGCGCGCAGTACAGTGCCGTCCCGTCGCCCCCCAGCGAAATCGCAAGGTCGTGGAAATCCGTCTGCGGCGGCTGCGGCTTTCCGCTGAAGGAAACCACCGACACCTTCATCCCCCTCCCGCCAAAGTACGCGCGCATTTCATCCAGCAAAACCGCGGCGCCGTCCTTGTCAAGATTCGCGATGATTAAAACAGTATCCACTCTGCGGGGCGCGCTCATCACTGTACTATAATCCGCGAAGGCAGCGCTTGTAAAGTAGAAACCGCCGCCCGCACCGAACAAGAGTACCACCGACCACACTGACGGAGCGGACACAGAAAAAAATGAAAAAAACAGCAGCCACACCGGCGGAGCGGACTCCTGACCGGAATCCCACATTTTTTGCCCGCGCCCGTTCCGTGTTTTTCCGCGCCCGTCCGCGTCCGTCCCGTCCGTGTGGTCAGTGGTTGTTTTTTTCCCCGGGGCGGGGCGGCCTTGACTTTTTTATAAAGGCGTGCTATATGGACGGGAGGAATGTTTATTATGCCGAAAACCCTTCTACAACACGGAACGCGAATGCCCCCCGCGCCTGCCGTGGGCGCGGCAAAGGCCGGACGTAAGTCCTTATGCCATAAGCATTTACTTTTACCCCCGCCCCCCCCTCCACGCCTCCGCGCCTAAGTGCATGTGCGTGTTACTATGTG
>JAISXE010000048.1 GCA_031270615.1 Spirochaetia bacterium | reverse complement strand
CCCAAACTCAAGCCGTGTTCCGCGTCATGGTACTCGAACCCGTGGACAAGAAATCCGTCCGGGAACAGGTTCCTGTGGAGGATGGATATCTGGTAGGCGCTCTTTAGGTCCTTGTAGCTCCTGTTGCCGCTGATGTCCTGCGTGACGAACAGGCGGGTGGCGTAGAACTCCATGCGCAGCACCTCGGAGGCACCGGGGGCGATGGTCATCTCGATGTCGGCCAGGTTCCCGTCGTCAAACTTGCAGCAGATGTCAAACCGTATCTGGCGGTCGCCGGGGAAATTGGGCGGCGGCTCGCTGGAGATGAGGGTGAGGCCGGTGATCTCCCTGCGGATGAGGCAGGAAAGAAGGCCTTTGAGCGCCCCGCGCGACTGCGGGGTGTCGCGGGTGAAGACGGCCTTAAAGGCCTCGTCGTAGCGGATGTCGATGATGTCCGCGTCTTTGTCGAAATGGACCGGCTTTTTCATATAAGCTCCTAAAAGATACAAGGTTCTCCCGGCGCGGGGCCGGAAGAGAAGGCACATGCTTCTACCTATATATCTCTTCAAAAAAAGCGGGTTTGCTTCAAAAAAGCAGGGAAAAAACGCAAAAAAAATAAAAAAATGCAAGAGAACCACTGACCACGCTGACGCTACGGACAGGGGGAAGGGGGAAAAGAGGCAAAAACAGAAAAAATTCTCTTTTTTTGTCTGTGGTTTCCGCGTGGTCGGTGGTTTTCTTGTTCTTCCGCGCAAGGGATAGGAGGGGTGCGGAGCAGCCCCGGCGCGGAGCGCCGGGGCCGGAGCGATAGCGCAGCCCCGGATAGCCCGTTTTTTTTGCGGCCTGCCGCAAAAAAATGCGCCCAAATTCCGAATTGGGGTGGAAACGCAAAAATCTTAAACAGGCGCCAGGTGCCCGGTCAGCGGTTAGGTTCTTTTTTTTTCTGCCCGCGCGCGTTTGGACGGTCCGCGGGTGGTTTTTTTCTGTCCAGGCGCGAGAAGACGATTAGCAGCAAAGCCCCGGCGAGGACCATGAGGAAGCAGAATATTTGGCCGGTGGTGAAGTTCCAGGGGCTTACGAGGAGCTGGATGGGGTTGTCCGCGGAGGAGAGGCGGATGGGGAAGCCGATGTTTTTGTCCGGTTCGCGGAAGTATTCGATGAAGAAGCGGACCAGGCCGTAGCCGCCGATGTACGCGGCGATCATGAAGCCTTTGAAGCGCGCCCTGTTTCGGAAGACGAACCACAGGAGGAGCCACAGGACGATGCCTTCAAAAAAGGCTTCGTAGAGCTGCGAGGGGTGGCGGGGCAGGTTGACGAGGGCGCCGGGGCCGGGAGGCAGGGGGATTCCGGCGGCCTGGGCGGTTTCCTGGACCCACTTCAGGCGGGCGGGGAGCCTTTCCGCCTGGGGGAAGATGATGCCCCAGCCGGAGCTTGTGATGCGGCCGTAGAGTTCGCCGTTGATGAAGTTTCCCAGCCTGCCGAAGGTGTAGCCCAGGGGAACGCTCGTCGTGACGATGTCGCCCATTTCCAGGATGGAGAGGCGCTTGCGTTTGCAGTACAGAACGATGGCGATGGTTGCGCCGATGACCCCGCCGTGGTAGCTCATGCCCTGAAGCCCGACAAAGCGCATGTTTTCGTCGAAGGGCCAGAAGATGAGGAGGGGGTTTTGCAGATACCTGTTTGGCTGGTTGGGTTCGTAGTTGTATACCAGGGCGGAGAGTATGCGCGCGCCCAGGAGGAGGCCGATGATTCCCCAGAAAAACAGGTTCGTTACGGTGTCTTTGGGCAGTTCGAGTTTTTTCTGTTTTACCTGGTAGGTGAAAAGCCGGTAGGCTATGGCGAAGGCCACCAGATACATGAGGCCGTACCAGCGGAAGGGGAGTCCGGGGATGATTTCCGGTTTGAGCCACGAGGGGAAGGGTATCGCTAACAAAGGCATGGTTTTTTCCTGTTCCTTATATTTGTTTTTCTACAATTTTGCCCGATTCCTGGTCAAAGACAAGTTTGAGTTTGGTTCTGGGCTGTTTGACTTCATAATACCGTCCGTGGCTTTCAATGACAACTCCCGGATACAGCGTCCCGCGCACGGTGATTTCGCCGGGGAAGTGTTCCTCGAATCTTTCCCGCAGGGTCAGAAGCTGGTGGTTCAGTTTTTCGATTTGCTTCATGGCTTTTAGTTTTTCCGTGTGGCAGCTTTCCCGCTTGCGCTGGTCGTTGCTTTTTTCGGCTTCCCGCATGAGGACGTTGAGTTTCGAGCAGGAGACGTTCAGTTTTTGGATCATTTTTTCCACGCCTTCCGCCTGATCCGCGAGGAGGTAGTCCTGGCCAAACGAGATTTCAGTCGGCACGCCGCTTTCGTTTCCGAGGCTGGCGGCCTCAAGGCCCAGGCGGGACTTTACCTTTCCGCCGATGAGGAAGCCCTTCTCCGAGGCAAGGAGGAGTTTCCCGTTGCATTTTACATGGCAGCGGACGCAGGCGTTTTTGAGGGTGATGTTTCCCACGGACATGATGAGCGCCTGCTCCGCGAAGGCGGCGCCGATATCCTTTTTCGAGCGCAGGACGGCCTTGCCCATGCCTTTGATGCCCTGCCCGATGGTGATGGAGCCTTCCGAGGAAAGGAGGGCCGCCCCGATTCCCTGGGCGATTTTTATGTCCCCGCCGGCCATGACGAAAAAACCCGTGTCGACAAAGCCGGACACGATTACCGTGCCGGGGAATTTGACGTTTCCCGTTTTCATGTCCACGTTGCCGTTGATGACGTGGCCTTCGGTGATGCCGATGGAGCGTTCGTCGAAGCTGAGTTCCCCGTTTGCCTCGGCGATGAGCAGGGTTTTGCCGTCTTTTTCTTCCTGGCGCAGGTTTTTGCCCACGCTGATGCTTTGCTCTCCGGCGGCCCGCGCCGCGAGGATTTTCCCCCGCACGTCCCAGCCGTCTTCGGGCGCGGCGGGCGCGGGCAGGATTTCCGCGACGGTTTGGTCTTTTTTCACGCCGGGGATTTGTTTCGAGTTTTTGTAGTCGGCCTGCCCGTCCCCCTTGATGGCGACTTTGTCCCGCTGGACCGCGACCAGGACGTTGAGCTTCGGGGACGCCGCGTGCTTGGCCGCTTTGCCTTTCGCGAAAGAAAGATTGCTGAAGCCTTCGCCCTCTGCGGCCTTTTTTTTCAAGGCTTCAAGGACCTCCTGCAGTTGGGCCTTGTAGACGATGCCCGCCTTGCCCACCGCCTCGGTGATGGCGGCGGGCGTCAGGGCGCGGCCCGTGCCTTCGGCGGGGACAACCGTGATAAAGGCCTCCATGCCGTCCGGCGCGATGCCCACCTCCACGCGGGCGTCCGCGTGGGGCCGCACGCGGATTTCAAGGCCATCCCCGGTTTTGCGCGCCTCAAAGATTCCGGCGGCGAGCGCCTTTGCCGAGTTCTGCGCCATTTCCACGTTTTCGCGGCAGACGATCCGCGCCTCCTGCCCCGCCGCCGGCGTCAGGGGCTTGCCATACACGTCCGTGCCGGAAGCCCCGGGCCTGCCGGGTTTCAGACTCAGCAGCGTCTCGCCCTCCGCGACAAAGGCGGCCATTTCCGCCGCGCGCGGGGGAAACCCCGCCAGGGAGTCTAGGCCGGCATAGGGGTCTTTGCGGGTTTCGCCGCCGGGGTTTTCGGCTTTCGCCGCGGGCGGCGGCATGGATTTTTTCAGGTTTTCCAAAGCCGCGGCATCCATGAATTTTATTTCCCAGCGTATCTCCGCCGCGCTTGCCGCGGAGGGGGGCCTGCCTTTCGCCAGGGCGTAATTTTCCAGGGTCCGGTTTTGGCTTTTATAAAAGGCCAGAATGTCCGCCTGGATTTTTTTCAGATTCAGGCCCGCGAGGCCGCTTGACTGGATCAGTTTTCCCACTTCCCTCAGGGCAAGGGCTTTTCCGCCGCCCCGTCCTTTTTTCAAAAAAAGGGAGGCCGCCAGCCGGTCTTCCGCCACCCTGATTTCCATGGCCGCGTCCTCGGGGCGGTTTATGGGGATTTCCGCCGGTTTGTTTTCCGCGGCCAGGTTCCGCACCAGGACGTAAATATCCTCGGCGGGAAGAAGCTCGGATTCCTCATAGGGAAGGGCAAGGGCCGCGGCGCGTATGGTCTCTCCCGTGGGGACGCTTGCCGCGACATCCCCCGGCACCAGCGACAGGACGCAGGAACTCTTGTCGGGGCTTAGGGAGAGTTTCCATTCGTGGGCGCGGAAGGGAATGACTTCGGCCCAGTTTTTCCCGTGGCGCAGAAAGCCCGCCCAAAGGGCAATGAGCTTGCCGCTTTTTTTCTGGACGCCTTTTCCGGCATGCACATAGGGGTTTTCGGGGTTTTTCGCGGGAATAAGGGCGCCGGTGACGGATTTGCCCGGTTTCCCCGGCGTGAAAGGCTGCAGTTGGGCAATCAAGGCCCCTTCGGCGGCGTAGCCCGTCCCCGTGACAGCCGGATCAACGGCGATTTTTGTTTTAGTGACTTTTTTTTCGATTTCGACGACTTTCGTTTTTTTGGGAGGGGCAAAGGGGATGCGCGATTTTTTCAGGACGATTTTTTCATGCTTGATGTTTTCAACCTTGTCCGCGTAGATGAGAGGCTCGCCCGCCGCTTCAAGGGCCTTTTTGCCGTTCGCCTCCAGCTCCGGCGGAATCGGCAGGTCCTCCCAGGCCGGGGTTTCCGGCACGGCCTCCTGGGGCGGGGTGCCCTTCGCGGCGCTCTGGCTGAAGGCCGCCTTTGCCCCTTTCAGCCTGCCCAGGAAGCCTTCAAGGTCTTTTGTCGCAACCCCCTCGCGGATGTTTTTCGCCTGCAAAAGCCGCAGGAGGGTGGACAGCTCCGCTTCCCCGGTATCCCCGCCCGGCTGGAAGTGTATGTCAGCCTCAAGCCCGTCGGGACTCAGCGAGACATCAAGTTTTCCCTGGAAGGTCGTCTTCGTGGCCATGGTTTCCTGCCGGCCGCCCTAGGGTATGGATTTCAGAATCTTGGATTTCAAAAGCCGGTTTTCCTTTTTTAGGTGGTTGATTTCGAGCTGCTGGGTCTTTACGGTTTCAATCAAATCGCCCATGCTCAAGGCCCCCGCCTGCATCAGCTCCTCAAGGTAGCCAAGTTTGGCGGCAAAGTCCGCCGAAGCCTCGGCCTCCGCGTTCTGGTAGCTCTCGTCAAGATCGACCAGCACATCCACATCCTCATCCTCCGCGCTGTCCCCCGACTGGATGATTTTGTCCGCGATGCGGTAGATGGCCTGGGCCAGAACCGACTGCGGCTTATAGAGGATGATGGGCAGCCGCGAGCGCAGGGCTGTGTCCTGCAGGTCGTCCCGGTAGATAACGCCCAGATGCTCCATGTCGATGTCGAGGTACTGCTGGCAGGACCTCCTCAGCTTGTTCGCCTTCTCCGTGTCGTCGGGATTTTCCAGCATGTTCAGGATAAGCCTCGGGTGGAAGCGGGAAGCGCGCCCCAGGTAGGCCGCATAGGTGCCGGGGTCCGCAGCCTTGATGTGTTCCAGCAGTTTCGGGATGTAAACCCTTTGCAGGGCGGTTCCGTCCCTTTTCAGCCTGTCCAGGAAATCCGCGGTCGCGCTGTCCTTTTTTACCGCGGCGGTAATCTGGCGGAAGGCGACGTTCTTCAGAAAAAGGTAGGCGTTCACCGTGGCAGTGGGCGTGGGCGTCGTGATGATGATGCCTTTGTTTGAAATCAGAAAAAAATCCAGGATATTGAAATTCGTCCCCGCGCCCAGATCGAGGACCAGGTAGTCCGCCTGGAGGCCGATGAGTTTGCGGATGATTTTGTTTCTCTGGCCTGCCTGAAGGTTCGCGATTCCCGGTATTTCCGCGTCCCCCGGAATAAACGAAAGGTTCTCGTAGTCCGTTTCGCCCACGATCTCCTCAAAAGAGGAGTTCGGCGTGCTGAGGTAGGTGCCAATGCCCCGGCTTGGCGAGGGGGTGCCCAAAATCATGTGGAGGTTTGATCCCCCCAGGTCGAGGTCAGCAAGGCAGACCCGCTTCCCCGCCTGGCCCAGGGCGATTGAAAGATTGGCCGCGATAAGGGATTTCCCGACGCCCCCCTTCCCGCTGGCAATGGGGATTATGTGCATTCTGTATCCTCCCTGCGGAAAACAAGCAAGTATAGCAGAAACAGCGCGTCAACGCCCATAACCAGAAGCGCCGCCGGGAGTCCCGGCGGGAACCTCAGCGGCACAGGAAGGCCGCGCGAAAACGCCTGCGCAAGCACGGCGGTGAGCGGCGGCAGAATCCCCACAAACGTAAACACAGCCGTGACCCCGCGCAGGCCGAAAAACCGCCCCGGCATATATCCGCACAAAAAAAACAGCAAAGCCGTGCAGAGCTGCCCCGCCCCCAGCCACAGAAGCAGGAGATTCACCGGAATATCCGAAGAAGGATTCACCAGCGCGGAAACCATCTCAAAAAGGAAAAAAAACCTTCCCGTTTCCCACGCCGCGCCCGCGTAAAAAACCAGGACATGAATACGACCCATACCATAATCCTATGGGCAAAGCGGGCTATGGTCAAGGCCACAGGCAAGCGGCGAATGTGCTTACAATTCTTCGCATTTGTTGTATAATTAGGGGAGAAAAAAAAGTCAAACGGAAAGGGAGGGCGGCAGGGATTTTTTATGGGAAAAAAACTTTTGGATATTCTGCGGATAGGCGTTTTCTATGACGGCTATTATTTCTACAAAGTCAGCAATTACTACAAATACGAGCACGGGAGAAAGGCGAGGATCAGCATTTCCGGCCTGCAGGACTTTATCAAGGACGAAGTCGCCGGTCTGACAAACATTGACCCGCGCCAGTGCCAGATTATCGACGCGCACTACTTCAAAGGCAGATCCTCCACGCGGGAACTGGGCGAAAAGGTC
The DNA here is from genome assembly GCA_031270615.1 of Spirochaetia bacterium. Classification (GTDB taxonomy): domain Bacteria; phylum Spirochaetota; class Spirochaetia; order DTKZ01; family DTKZ01; genus JAISAF01. Next base: position 3,770 of record JAISXE010000048.1, on the reverse strand, counting down.
CAAAGCGAGCGCATCTTCGAGGACATCCTGATGCGCGAGAACGTCGTCACCCACTACCTGCCCCTGCGCTACGGGGAAAACAACGTGGCGCAGGAAAAAGGCATTGACGTGTGGCTTGCCCTTGAAGCATACGAGCTTTCCATTTACAAACATTTCGACATCCTGGTGCTGGTTGCCGGGGACGGCGATTACGTCCCCCTGGTCCGCAAACTGCACACCCTGGGGACGCAGGTCGTCCTTCTGTGCTGGGATTTTTCCTACCACAACGAGGACGGCTACATCGTTGAAACAAAAACCTCCCGCCAGCTCATGGAGGAGGTTTTCTGCCCGGTCTGCATGCACCAGAAAATAGACCAGGATACCACCGGGAATATCAACAATCTTTTTGTCCCCGACAGGACGGCGGAAAAGACCCAAAGCGTTTCCGGCCTTTCCCTCGGCAGCGCGCCGCCCGAGGAACACCTTCCAGAATACCCCTCCGTCATTCTCACCATCAATGTGAACGGCTTCGGTTTCATCCGGGACGAAGAATCAAACAACGTGTTTTTCCACTACAACTCGGTTACCAACCGGGACTTCTCGGACCTGCAGCCCGGCATGAAGGTAAAATACACGCGCGAGGAAGACGCCCAGCGCAGCAAACGGGAGAACGCGCCGCGCTACAAAGCGGTGAAGGTGACAGTAACCGAATAAGGAAGCTGCTTTTGTTGGGCGCATTTTTGGCGCACGCGCGCCAAAAACCGGGCTCTGCGGGGGTTCCGTCCGGCCGCAGACGGCCGGACCGCTTCGCGCCCCTCCGATCCCTTGCGCGCCCGCGGGCTGGCCTCGCGCTTCGCGCGCCCCGCACCCGATTATTTTATATCTCATGTCACGCACGGAGAAAATTTACCACGGACGACACACGCCCAAATAAACGCACGCGAAGCGTGTGATTTTACCCAGGCCAAATGGGCGAGAGGCCCGAAAAAGGTTTCTGCCGTATACAAATGTCGAAGGGCCGACAAAAGATGAGGAATTCCGATCAAAAAGTCTGTGTTTTTCCATATTTTCCGTGGGGTCGGTGTTTTTCTGTATTCTTCTGCGTAAGGCGAGTTATATTTAATCCATCCTCGATCTTTCCCCTTTCGGGTTCTGGAATGTTTATTTTGATTTCCCGTTTAACCGTTTCCTTAAAACCGTCGGATTGCGTTTCCACAACCATTGAAATATTTCCCCGCTTTTTCCATACCCGCCATATTCCCGGCCGATTTCAGGCCCGCGGCGCGTCCAACCTTGTTATGCGCGCGCCCAGAGCGGTCAGCCGCTGGGTGAGTTTTTCGTAGCCGCGCTCGATCTGGTAGACGTTGTGGATGACGCTCTCGCCCTCGGCGCAGAGCGCGGCAATAACCATTGCCATACCGGCGCGCACGTCCGGCGAGGTCAGCTCCGAACCGTGAAGGCGGCAGGGGCCGGAAACCACGGCGCGGTGGGGATCGCACAGGACGATGCGCGCGCCCATGTCGATCAGCTTGTCAACAAAGAACATCCGCGATTCAAACATTTTCTCGTGGACAAGGACGGTCCCTTCCACCTGGGTGGCGATAACCAAAGCGATGCTGGTAAGGTCCGCCGGAAACCCCGGCCAGGGCGCGTCATCGATTTTCGGCACGGCGCCGCCGAAGTCGGAAACAACCTTAAGCTGCTGGTTGCCGGGAATGCGGATGTCCCCGCCGGATTCCTCCCAGTGGATGCCGAGTTTCGCGAAAGTGATTTTCGTCATTTTCAGGTTGCGGGGACACGCGCCGGTGATTTCAAGCTCGCCGCGGGTAACGGCGGCAAGGCCGATGAAGGAGCCGACTTCCATGTAGTCGCTTCCGATGGCAAAGCGCGTGCCGGAAAGTTTTTTGACGCCGTCAATCGAAAGGATGTTTGAGCCGATGCCCTCGATGCGCGCGCCCATGGAGTTGAGCATCGCGCAGAGGTCCTGGATATGGGGCTCCGAGGCGGCGTTTTCGATACGGGTACGGCCTTCAGCCAGCACCGCCGCCATGATGGCGTTTTCCGTAGCCGTCACCGAGGCCTCGTCCAGGAAGATGTCCAGGCCGACAAGTTTGTTGGCGGTGAAGCGGAAAACATGGTCGATGTCAACGCGCGCCCCCAGTTCCGCAAGGGCCAGAAAATGCGTATCCATGCGCCGCCTGCCGATGATGTCGCCGCCCGGCGGGGGAAGCACGGCCCTGCCGGTGCGGGCAAGCAGGGGTCCCGCGAACAGGAGGGAGGCCCTGATTTTTTTCGCCAGATCCGCGGGTATTTCGCTCTTGAGATCCCGCGTATGGATCTCCAGGGTATTGGGCCCGGTCCACCTCGCCTCCGCGCCGAGGGCCAGGGCGATCTCCGTCATGACACCCACATCCTCGATATCGGGGATGTTTTCCAAAACGACCGGCTCGTCGCTCAAAAGCGCCGCGCTGATGCAGGGGAGGGCCGCGTTCTTGTTGCCCGAAGCCCTGATTTTCCCCTTGATGGGAAAGTTGCCTTCGATACGGTATCTATACATGCATGCTCCTGGTGCTTTCAATGGTTCCCATGCTAATCCGCAGGAACGAGGTGGAACATTCTTCCGCTGAAAGGATTCATGTTCATCGCAAGCCGCGCGGAAAAAAAGTAGTTTTCTTCGTTGGCCCGTATGCGGATGGTGAAACGGAAACTCTCCGGGCCGCCGGAGTTCAGCGGGAAGGGGTTTTCCACTATGCTGGGAAAAACAAGATCCGTGATGGCGGCGCGGGAGATCTCCCCCGAAAAAAGGCTTTCGTACAGGGCCTGCGCCTCCTCCTCGGAGGGGGGATCCTGCAAAAGGAAGACGCGCCGGAAAGCCTGTGCGGGATTTTCCGCCTGCAGGCCCCCAAAGTCTTCCGGCAGGAGGCCGTAACTGAAAAACCTCCCCCAGCTTCGGGAAAGCAGCATCTGCCGGGAGCTGTCGAAAAAGGCGCGGAGTTTTCTCAGAATATTGGTGCTGCGGTATTTGCTGAAACCCCTGCCGTCCCATTTGTGCCAGGTGATGTAGGTCTCGTAGCCGGAGGATTCCTCGAAGATATCCTCGAACAAAAGAAGATCGAATATTCCGTTCCCGTCAATATCCTGCATGTAGGCATGGACGTTTATCTGCTCGTAAAAGGAAAAAACCGAATGTTTGGGCAGTTCCGTCCCCGCCTCCTCGCCGCCGGGAAACAAAACCCAGATATTGCGCCTGCCTTCGGTGTCGGGAAAAACGGCGGAAACCCCGAAGGGGAAGGCCGGCGTTTCATCGAAAGGAAGCCGCGAAAAAGAACCGCAGACCCGGTGGGATCCCAGGCTGATGCTTTTCAGGACAATCCCGCCGCTTTCCGTGAAGGTGAATAGTTCCACGCTGAAGCCAAGCTCTTCCGTGGAGGCGTCAAAAAGCCTGTTGAAGTCGGAAACGTAGGCAAAGGAGGCCTTCTCCTCGTCCTGCGTCTCCACCGCAAGCATGGCCACGATATCCGCGTCCCCGCCCCCCCTGCGCACAAGGGCCGTGGGGCTGCCGTCCTGCATGACGGGCTTTTTGGAAGGGGGGAGGCTGGCGGCCAGCCGGGGCAGATCCGCTCCGAAGGCGGGGGGCGCCGGCGCCGCATCCACAAGCGGCTGTGCCTCCACGGGAGCGGGCGCAGGCGCGGGGCCTTGGGCCGAAACGTTTTCCGCAGCCCCCCCCGCGCAGCCTATGAGGACGCATGCTGCAAGGTATAAAATAAACGGCATTCTGGTATTCCTGCCCT
>JAISXE010000405.1 GCA_031270615.1 Spirochaetia bacterium | reverse complement strand
CCCGACATTCAAGGAACAGGGCATAGACTTCTCCGCCTACGGTTCCATCAAGGGCGTGGCCGTTCCCAAGAACACGCCCGAGAACATCAAGAAATACTACGAAAGCACGATCAAGAAGGTCTGCGAGGACCCGGAGTTTATCCAGATCATGAAGGACATGGGCCAGCCCGTTATCTACCAGAACACGGCGGAGTTTACCAAATTCTTCAAACAGGCGAGCGACGAATACAAAAAACTTATTGAGGAACTCGGCCTGGCATACTATCAGAAAAAAAGCTGAACTTTTTCCGGCACCGCCTTGCAAGGCGGCGCCGGTTTTCCCTATTTTTTTGCGCCAGGGATTGAAGCGGAAATCCCGCAGGGCGCGCGAAGCGCGCACGAGGAATTGGAGCGGAAAGCCCGATCCCGGCCTGCGGCCGGGAGGCGCCCGCCATCTTCTCTATGACACTTAACACTTGACTCCCCACACCTCTTTTCCCGCCCGGCAGGGGCAATTGCTTTTTTTGTTGTTTTGGACTATCGTAGAGGGAAGTCATATTCTGAAATCTTGCTGTAGGATGTTTGCCGAAATGGATTTGGAACAGGATTCCCATTTTACGATTCGCTTCCCTATCGGGGCCAAGCTCGTTGTCATTATCACTATCCTTCTGCTTTTTTCTTTGGGATCGATTACGTTTCTGGTGTCGTATATGGTTTCGGGAGATGTGCGCCTTACCGCGGAGGACAATAACTTCAACATAAACAAGAGGTCTTCGGCCGAGGCGGAAATCATTTTGAATGTGACGCGCTCCGCCAGCCTGGCGGTGCTGGATACTTTGGGGGGCTTGGGAAGCCTGGGCGCGCGGGCGGAGGCTCTGCGGCGGGTGGAGGATGTTTTTTTCGACAGGAACCCGGATGTGGCTTTTATCGGCGTGGGCGCCAAAAACCCTTCCCCGGGCGCCCCGTTTTCCCGGACCTTGGTGAACAGGGAGTTCTTCCGCTCCAACGAGATGGAAAGCTCCTCCGCGGCGTCCTTTATCGCCACGAAGGAGAGTGAGATTGCCCGCTGCCGTTCGGGGGAGATTGTTCTTCTGAACGCCGCCCCGGTTTTCGGCAGGCAGATACTCCTCATGCTTTGCCCCTGGAACGGGGAGGCGGTGGCTGTTTTCTTTTCCTCCGAATCCCTGGTCGAGACTTTCGGCGCGGGAACCAATGTTTCCTTTTTGATAAACGACGAGGGGGATGTCCTGGTGCATGCCAACGCCGAGCTGGTCATGGAGGGCGCGAATGTCGCCGGGCTTCCCTTTGTCCAGGATCTCTGGAAAAGCCCGGAGAGCGGCCTCCAGACCCTCTATGCCGATGCGGGCGGGACGCAGTACTTCGGGGCTTTCCAGAAGCTTTCCGTGGCGAACGCCGCGGTTATCACCCAGATTGAATACCGGGTTGTTTTTGAGGGGGTCGCCGCCACAACCTGGAGGAACATTCTTCTTACCGGCGTGGTGCTTTCCCTGTCGATACTGCTTATCTGGTTTTTTTCCAAAACCCTGAGCCGCCCTTTACGGCTTCTTGCCGCCGCGGCGGGGCGCATTGAGGAGGGCGAGTTCGAGCTTGACCTTGAGGTAAAAAGCAGGGACGAGGTGGGGTTTCTCGCGCGGAGCTTCCTGTCCATGGGCAAGGGCCTTGCGGAGCGCGAGCGACTGAAAACATCCTTCGGCAAATTCATCAACAAGGAAATCGCCGAGCAGGCCATGCGGGGCGAGCTTACCCTGGGGGGCGAGACCAAAAAGGCCACAATCTTTTTTTCGGACATCCGGGGCTTTACCAACATGGCGGAGATGATGAACCCCAACGACGTGGTGCGGTTTTTGAATTCCTACATGACGCGGATGGTGGACTGCGTGGAAAAAACCGGGGGCGTGGTGGACAAGTTTATCGGGGACGCGGTGATGGCGGTGTGGGGCGCGCCGATTTCGGCGGGTAGCCCCGAGGCCGATGCCCTGAACTGCGTGAAGACCGCCCTGCTCATGCGCGACGCGCTTATTGAACTCAATAAAACGCGGGGAACCGAAAAGCGGCCCACCATCAGGATAGGCTGCGGCATCAACTCGGGCGACATCCTGGCGGGGCAGATCGGATCGAGCAGGAGGATGGAGTACACGGTTGTCGGGGACGCGGTAAACCTTGCCTCGCGCACCGAAGAGCTTACCAAAATCATGGGGGCGGATATCCTTGTTACCGAAAACACCCGCCGCCTTATCGCGGCTTCGGTTTTGACCGAGGAGATGCCTTCCGTCACGGTAAAGGGAAAGGAAAACCCCATACGGATTTTCGCGGTAATAAATCTGAAGGCTCCGAAGGGCGAGAAGCAGCCGAAGCCTTCCTCGCTGTCCGCGGTGCGGCGCCTTTTGGGCATTTCCGCGCCGGACTTGAACACGGTGAACATTAATGCAGAAGAACAAAAGTTTAAAATCCTGGACTAGCTTTTCCGTTTTTTTTGATATTCTTGTGGCGCTGCTGTGTTGCGCCGCCGCCGCGCTGTGCGTCCATTACTTTCGGCTTGATTTTTACCAGACCCTTTCGCGGCAGAACGAGCAGCCTGTGGGAACCATTACCTACAAGTATAAGGCCGTCCAGCGGAGGTTCGTTGACCGCCTTCTGTGGGACAGGCTGCAACGCGAAAGCCACGTTTACGATGGGGACTTTATCCGTACCGAGGATCTTTCGGAGGCAACGGTTTCCTTTTTCGGCGGGGGCATCGTCGACCTTGCGGGGAACAGCCTGATCCAGATTTTCGCGCAGCAGTCCGTTCCCCGGCTTGATGTAAGCTCAGGCGGGGTAAGCGTCAACGCGCGGAACTCGGACTTTGTGGTTTCCTCCGGCGGCACTACGGTCAAGGTGGAGTCGGGGGGCGTGGTAAGCACGCGCGCGGGTTCCGGGGGGAAGATGGACCTGTGGGTTTCCGAAGGGCGGGCAAGCGTCAGTACCAGGGAGGGGGTTCGCGAGGCAGGCGCGGGGTCGGCGATTTCCTTGGGCGAAAGCGGGAACGTGGAATCGCTTCCCATGACGGCGGTTCTTTCCCCCCTGCCAAACGCGCGCCTTGTCAGCCGGGGGGAGTCAGGCGTTTCCGTTGGCTTTGTGTTTAATCCCATTAATTACGCGGGGGAGCATACCCGCCTGGAAATATCCGCGTCCCGGAATTTTGAAGAAAAGATTCTGGCCGGCGATCTTGCGGACAACAGGACTACGGTGAATCTGAAGCCGGGCATCTGGTGGTGGAGGGCCTACCCCGCGCGCAGGGGGCAGGGGGAAGTCCCCGCTTCGGCGGCTTCTGGAAAACTTACCGTGATCCACGCCCCGCCTCCCGCGCTGCTTACGCCCGCGGACGGGCAGGTTTTTGTGTTTAGGACGGGGGCGCCCGCCATACACTACCGCTGGAGCGGGGATTCGGCGGGAGGCGCCGCGCAGTCGTATCTCCTGGAGGCCTCGGACAATCCGGCCATGGAGAATCCCGTGTTCCAGGCCCGGCTCAAAGCTTCCTCGGCGCTGAATTCCCAGCTTGGCCCGGGGCGCTGGTATTGGAGGGTCAGCCATGACTTTCCCGCGGAGTATGAGGGAAGCGCGGCGCCTTCTTCGGTTTTTTCGTTTGTCATAGAACAGCGCGGGGAGTTTCCGGCGCCGTCCCTTATCGCGCCGGCGGCGGAAAGCACCCTCAGCATTGCGCGCAAGCGCGGCGACGCCTGGTTTTCCTGGAAGTCCGCGGCCGGGATGGAATCCTACACGCTGCGGGTTTCCGCAAACCGGGACCTTTCCGACCCCCTTATCAGCGAAACGCTGCGAAACAGTTATTTCGTGTACGGCGCGCAGGATACCCTGCTGAAGGCGGGGCGCTACTACTGGGGGGTTTTCGGGACCAGCGGCGGGGTGGATTCCCTCCTTTCCCCTGTATGGGCTTTCAATGCCGTGCCTGGGATAGTCCCCCTGTTTCCCCCGGACAATTATACCCTCCAGGACACGATGGCTGCAAACCTCCGCTTTTCCTGGGAGGGCAGCATCCCCGCCCGCCGCCTTCAGATTTCCCGCGAGGCGGGTTTTTCTTCCCTGGCCGTGGACGATCCGGTGGCGGGGAACTCCCACAGGATTCCGGGTTTGGGCGCGGGAACCTGGTATTGGCGCGTGTCCGGGGAAGGAGAGGCCTCCCCGCCCCGGTCTTTCACCGTAAGCCCGGCCGCCCCGCCTCCCCCGCCGACGCCTGCCCTGCGGGAGGCTCCCGCCCCGCCACCGCCACCCCCTCCCCCAGCCCCGCCGCCTCCCCGGTTTGAACCGGAGGACAACTTTATTTTCAGGGCCGAATGGCTGCGGGAAAAACAGGATATCCGCTTTTCCTGGCCCTCCGCCGGGGGAGGCTATACCTTTACCCTGCTTGGGCCGGAGGGCGGCCAGGTCCTCAGCGTTCCGGTTTCGGAGAATTCCTTTGTCCTGCGGGACTTGAAGCTCTTGGGCCCCGGACAGTTCGTGTGGAGGGTAAGCTCGGGGGGCAGGACCCTGGCGGAAAACCGTTTCACCCTAAGCATACCGGAGGTGCGGAAAACGGAGCTGCGGGACCTGGGCACCGTGTTTTCGGTGAAAACCGCCTCGGACACGCATTTGAGGCAGCGCATCAGTTGGCCCCGCGACGAAAACGCCTCCCACTACGAGCTGGTTGTCGAGAAAAAGGACGAAAGCGGCTACACGGAGGTCCACCGGAATGTTTCGCGTAACACCTTTGACGAAGTGCCCGTGGACAGGGGGTCCTACCGGTTTAAGGTGAGGATCTACAATCTGCTTGGCCAGTTCGCGCATGAGACAAACTGGGCTTCGTTTAACATCATTGTGGCGCAGTAGGCCCTGCGGTTTTTGCCCCGGCAAAAACCGCACCCGGAAATTGCGGGGCTGGTCGCCCATGCATCCCGGCTGGTCGCAATTTTCTTAAAAGGCCGTACAAGCAGGCCGTGGGCGTAGCCCCGCGTTGGTAGCGCAAAACGGTCTGCCGCCCATGCATCCCGGCTGGTCGCGATTTTCTT
>JAISXE010000404.1 GCA_031270615.1 Spirochaetia bacterium | reverse complement strand
AGGGTGCGGCGGGTCTACCGCCTTGCCGTGCAAAGCGCCACGGCCTTCGTCGTCTGCGGCTTCATCCTTCTGGAAGCCTTTCCCGGCCTCTTTATCGCCGCCTTCAGAAACGAGGCGGGACCCCTTATGGACTTAAGCGTGCGCGCCCTGCGCATCGTGTCGCTGGCCCTTCCCGTCGTGGGATTCCAGATAATCACCTCCAACTTTTTTCAGGCCCTGGGGAAACCCCTCCAGGGAACGGTTTTAAGCCTGTCGCGGCAGATCCTGGTTTTTATCCCCGTCATCCTTATTCTTCCGCGCTTTATCGGGCTTGAGGGCATCTTCTTCACCTTCTCCATCTCCGATGTGTGCGCCGCCACGCTCTCCGCCCTCGTCATGCGCCATGAGTGGAAACTCCTGAAAAAAAAGGGCGGGGAGGCAAGTAAAAAGTGTTAAGAGGGAAGGCGGACGGTACGCATTTCGCGGTTAAACTCCATAAAGCCCCTGGGCCGCGCAAGGGATTGGAGGGGCGCGAAGCGGTCCGGCCGCGTTCGCGGCCGGACGGAACCCCCGGAAAGCCCGGTTTTTTTGCGGGTTACCGCAAAAAAATGCGCCCAAATTCCGAAATTATAGAGATAGCAAACAGGCCCGAAGGCATTCAGGCTGCTATTTGCCCGCAATCGCGACGATGATGCCCTCAAGAAGTTCCGTGATGGGCTCAAAGTAGGTCCTGTCCAGGGAAGCGGACAGCTTTTCGATATCCGTATCCGAATATTCCCCGTCCTCGTACACGGCAAGGGTGCTTCGCATATCCAGCGTGAGTGCGGCAAGTTTTTCCTTGGTTTCGGCAAGCGAGACGTTTTCCTTTTTTTCGATGACGCCCAGGTATTTTTCGATACACGCGCGGATGTCCTTCGCTTCGTCTTCGGGGTTCTCCGCCCTTTCCCTGAGGAGGCGCCCGTAGAGGATGCCGAGCAGGTTCCGGGGTTCGTACAGATTCTTTATGACGACAAAGTATTCCTGCCGCCCCTCGTCCCAGCCCGCGCTCAGGTTCAACTCGGGCAGGGGCACCGCCGCGCCTTCCCTGCGGGCTTTTTCAAGGCTGCGGACAAGCCGCACCTCCTGCGCGGGGGAAAAACCCAGGCCCGCGGTGCCGCAGTCCGCAAGAATGCCCCTCGTCGTGTCGGACTGCAAAACATAGTCGTGTTCGGTGTATGCGGGATGCCTCACGGCGTTTGCGGCTCCGTTTTTTTCAGGCGCCCGATGCGGCCGTCGGGATAGCCCACCATGACCTCCGCCACATGCTGCGAGAAGACGCCGTTGCCAAGCACGCCGGGGATTCGGGAAAGCAGCGCTTCCATTTCAGCCGGATCAAAGGCGCGGGAAAACTTCAAATCCAGAAGGATATTCCCGTTGTCGGTGATGACCGCGCCCATTTTTTTTACGGCCATGCGAACCTGCGCCTCGGCGCCCAAAGCGGCAAAGGCTTTTGCCGCCGCCAGCCGCGCCTCCCGCAGGACCTCCGTGGGGACGGGAAAGGCGATTCCTAAGTTTTTTACCAGTTTCGATGAATCGACAACAACGACGAATTTTGCCGCCGAATACGCGACGATTTTTTCGATAAGGAGCGCCCCGCCGCCGCCCTTGGTCAGGTTCAGGTTTTCGTCCACTTCGTCCGCGCCGTCAACGGCAAAGTCCAGGCAGCCGCCGATCTCCGGATCGTTCAAGGAGCGCAGGGGAACCCCCGCCTTTTGGCATTCCATTTCGGTTTGGGAGCTTGTCGCCACGGCGAGTATTCCTTGCAGCTTTCCCGCCTTCAGAAGCCCGCCCAGCCGCCGCACCGCCCACACCGCGGTGCTTCCGGTACCCAGGCCGAGCCTCATGCCGCTTTTCACAAACTCGTCCACGGCGGCAAAGCCCACTTGTTTTTTTATTTCGTCCGCGTCCATGTTACCTGCTCTTGATCTCCGTCCACACCCTGTTGTACTCCGCGTTGGCCTCCCCAATATCCACAAAAACATCCCAGCGCGCAAGGGCCTCGTCAGGCGGATAGGCCGCGGGGTCGCTGCGGGTTTCCTCATCCAAAAGCCCATAGGCGGCCATGTTGGGGGTGGCGTAGCCTATGTATTCGACGTTCTTTTTGGCTATTTCGGGCCGGTTCATAAAGTCGATAAAAAGCAGCGCCTCTTTCTTGTGTTCGGAGTTTTTCGGAATAACCATGCTGTCCACCCACAGGTTGGTACCCTCCTTGGGGATAACGTAGTGAAGGTCGGGATTCTGCTCGCGCACGGCCACCGCGTCGCCGGACCAGCTCATGGCAAGGGCCGCTTCTTCCTGGGCCATCATGTCTTTGCCGTTGTCGCCCACATAGGCGAGAACCAAAGGCTTTTGTTCGGCAAGGAGTTTTCCGGCCGCCTCCAGTTCCGCCCTGTCCGTCGTATTCAGGGAATAGCCCAGGAGGAGAAAGGCCACCGCGAGGGAGTCCCGTACCGAATCCATCATAAGGATCTGCTTTTTGTATTTAGGATTCCACATGATGCTCCAGCTCTCCACAGGTTCGTCTACCATTTTTGCGTTGTAGAGGATGCCGAAAGTTCCCCACATATAGGGAACGGAGTATTCGTTTGTGGGGTCAAACCCCAGGCCCAGGTAACGTTTTCCGATATTCGCGTATGTCGGGATTTTGCCCGCATCGATTTTTTCCAGCATACCCTCCGCGATGAGCCGCGCTATCATATAGTCGGAGGGGACGATTACATCATACCTGGTTCCGCCCTGTTTGACCTTTATATACATATCTTCGTTGGTGGCAAAAGTTTCGTAGTTTACCGCTATGCCCGTCTGGGCCTCAAAATCGGCAAGAACGGTTTCGTCGATGTAGTCCCC
>JAISXE010000314.1 GCA_031270615.1 Spirochaetia bacterium | reverse complement strand
AAACCGCTACTGCGATTGCAGGCAATCGCGCTACATTCAGGCAGGGTGTTGTCTATCCGGTAGAACCCTGGGGACTATCACGCGATTTCTCCCGCAATTTCCGGGGCAATTTTTGCCGTGGCTTTGCCACGCCAAAAATTGCCTACTTGACATTTTTTCACAATTCGGTTATTGTGATCCCAGTTTATGATTCTATGCTGGAAGAGTCGGGGCGCCTGACTCTTTTTTTGTATCCCCGGCGGGGTGGACGGAAAAACGGATGGGAATGGCGGAAAACGGGCTTGACAGTTTAATCCTTGCGGACTGCGAGGCGGTGGTCCGGGGCATGGGGTTCGAGATCGTTGAGGCGCGCACGCTGCGCGCGAAGGGCGGCATCCAGGCGTATATTGTCATTTACGCGGAGCGGGGCGTCAGCCTGGAGGACTGCGGCGCGGTTCTTAAAACCTTGCGTCCGCGGATACAAATGATCAGCGGCAAGGGCGAGGTGCATATCGAGGTTTCCTCCCCGGGAACCGACAGGCTTATCAAGGCGCCGAGGGAGTACCGCATTTTCTGCGGCAGGGGGCTCCGCATTCTTGCCGAAGGCTCGAATGAGTGGACGGCGGGAATTCTGGCCGATACGACGCCTGACAGCCTTACCTTACGTTCCGGCGGGGAGGTGAAAACCTTCGCTTTTTCGGATATACGGAAAGCAAAACTGGATCACACACAGGAGGATGTGTAGTCATGGCCACAAATCTTGGCGATGCGATACGGATGTATGTGCAGGAAAAAGGAGTCGCGGAAGAACTCGTGCTGAAAACCATCGAAGAGTCCGTTCTTGCCGCCTACAAACGGAAATTCGGCACGCAGGAAAACGCGGTTGTGCGTTTTAGCGACGATGGCACCGAGATGACGGTGTCCGCGCAAAAGCGCATCGTTGAGGACGAGGAACTTGAGGACCCCGTCACGGAAATAAGCCTTCCCGAAGCCCTCAAGTTGAACGAGGAAAGCGAAATCGGCGACGAGATTTTAATCGAGATAGATCTCCTCAAGGAGTTCGACAGGGTTTCCGTGCAGAGCGCGAAGCAGAAGGCGCGGCAGACTTTCCGCGAGATACACAAGGACACCCTGTACTCCGAGTACAAGGACAAAGTCGGGGAAATGATTATCGGCTATTACCAGCGGGAAAGAAACGGCAACATCTATGTCGATCTGGGCAAAACCGAAGGCATTCTGCAAAAGAGGTTCCAGTCGCCCCGCGAAGTGTACCATCCCAACGACCGCATCAAGGCGCTGATTTACGAGGTCAAGAAAACCGTTTCGGGTCTCCAGATTGAGCTTACGCGCGTCCATACCGATTTCGTGAAGCGCATCTTCGAGCTTGAGGTTCCCGAGGTGTACGACAAAACCGTGGAAATATTCAAAATCGTCCGCGAGCCGGGATACAGGACAAAACTCGCCGTGCGCTCGACGCGGGAGGATGTCGATCCGGTGGGTGCCTGCGTCGGCCTGAAGGGGGTGCGCATCCAGGCCGTTGTCCGCGAGCTGGAGGGGGAGAAAATCGATATCCTCAAGTACGACCCCGATCCGCGGACTTTCATCAAAAACGCCATGTCCCCCGCCGAGATTTCCCAGATTATCATTCTAGACGATGCGAAGCGTCAGGCCCTCGCGGTCGTGCCCGACACGCAACTGTCGCTGGCCATCGGCAAACAGGGCCTGAACGTGAGGCTTGCCAACCGTCTTGTTGACTGGAACATCGACGTGAAAACCGAATCGCAGCTCGGCGAGATGGATATCACCGCCGCCTCGAAGAAGGCCGCCGCGGCCCTCTTCGGGGAAACCGAGGCCGAGGAGGAGATTACCCTTATCAGCGAATTGCCGGATATTTCCGAAAGGCTTGTGGAACTTCTGAAGGAAAACAAGATTGAGCGCATCGAAGATCTTGTTGCCTGCTGCGACGATGAAACCCTGCGCAACCTTCACGGGATCAATCCCGAGGATGTTGAAACCATCCGCAGAATCATTGCGGACAATATCGAAATCATTGAGGAAGAAGCCGCAGCAGCCGCAGCCGGGGAAAATGCCGACGCGGAGGAAGAAGAACCGGCGCCCGAAGAAGAATTTGCGGAAGAGGAAACCCCGGAACCGGAAGAAAAATACGAATGTCCCGAATGCGGTCATCCTATCACACCGGATATGACTACTTGCCCAAACTGCGGAGTTGGGTTAAGTTTTGAGGTTGAGGACGAAGCAACCTAAAGGGAAAAATATGTCTGACGAACAGGAAAAAAGTAAACCGAAAACCACTCTCATCAAGCACAAGAAGGATGAGGCACCGATGTCCAAAACGGCGGCGGACAATGAAAAAGAAAAAAAGAAAGTCGTCGTCGTGAAAAAAAGGGTCGTCGTGAAAAAAAACGGCCCCTGGGCCGCTCCGAAAACCGTACCGTCCGGTGAGGATCCGCAGCCGCTTCCAAAAACGGAAACCGCTTTCGCGGCAAATCCCCCGCCTGCGGAAACGGCGCCCCCCCCGGCGCACGGGCGCGAGGCCCATCCAAAACCCAGGGACCAGGAACGGGGCCGCGGTTTTGCCCGCAACGAGACCTACCAGCCGCGGCCCAGAACGGACAGGCCGTTTCCGGGCCGCCCCGAAAACCGCTTCCCTTACCGGGACAGGGAACCCCGCCCCGGGTTTGGCAGCAGGGATGGCGGGCGATTCCCCGCCCAGCGTGGGCCGCGTCCCCCGGGACAGGGTTTCGGCGGAAGGCCGCCTTCGGCGGGTTCGGGACCCGGCAGGTATCCGCGGCCAGGGCAGGGCGGCCAGGCTTCGGGCAGGCCCCCCTTCGGAGGAGCCGGCAAGGGCAGGCCGTCCACGACCGCGCCCATCGCAAAAGACAAAAAGCCGGTAAGCAAAAAGTTTTTCAAAACAAAGAAAAAAGATTATCCCAAGCGGGAAAAAAGCATTGAAAAAGAACTCCAGGTACAGGCCAAGAAAAAAGCCATAACCAGGGCAAACCCCGTTCCCAAACAAGTTGACATCATGGAAGTCATAACCGTTTCGGAACTCGCCCGCAAAATGAATCTAAAGGCTTCCGACCTTATCGCGAAGCTTATGGCCATGGGCATGATGGTGACGATCAACCAGCAGATAGACGTGGACACCGCCCAGATTCTCGCCTCGGAATACGACTGCAAGGTGAATATCGTTTCCCTGTACGATGAAACTATTATCGAATCCTCGGTTGACAGGGAGGAGGACATGGAACCCCGCCCGCCCATCATTACCATCATGGGCCATGTCGACCACGGAAAGACAAAACTTCTGGACGCGATCCGATCCTCCGATGTGGTGGGCGGCGAGTTCGGCGGCATTACCCAGCACATAGGCGCGTATACCGTCGCCCTGCCCCAGGGGAAAGTCACGGTGCTGGATACGCCCGGGCACGAAGCCTTCACCATGATGAGGGCGCGCGGGGCGCAGATAACGGACATCGTTATCCTTGTCGTCGCGGCGAATGACGGCGTTATGCCGCAAACCGTGGAGGCAATCAACCACGCGAAGGAGGCGGATGTCCCCATCATCGTCGCCATCAACAAAATCGACCTGGCTGAGGCAAACCCCGAAAGGGTCAAACAGCAGCTTTCCGAATACGACCTCGTTCCCGAGGAATGGGGGGGGAAAACCCTCTACGCGCAGATTTCCGCCCTGAAGAAAATCGGCATCGAGGAGCTCCTCGAAACGGTTCTCCTCCAGGCCGAAATGCTGGACCTCAAGGCGAGCTACCGCTGCAAGGCCGAAGGAAAAATCATCGAATCGAAAATCGACCAGGGCAGGGGCATCATCGCCACGGTACTTATCGAAAAAGGCACCCTGCGCGTGGGCGACGACTTTGTAGCGGGCATCTACCACGGCAGGGTGCGCGCCATGTTCAACGACAAGGGGGAACGCCTCGAAGAGGCCACGCCCTCCATGCCGGTGGAAGCCCTCGGCTTTACCGGCATACCCAACGCGGGCGATCCCTTCCAGGTAACAGAATCCGAAAAATTCGCCCGGCAGGTCGGCGACAAACGGCAGGAGCTGCGCAGGCTGGAAGAGTCGCGCAACTTCAAAAAGATCACCCTGGACAACCTCTACGACAGCATCCAGGAAGGGGCCATCCAGGAACTCAAGGTCATCATCAAGGGCGACGTCCACGGTTCCGTGGAAGCCCTGAAAACGAGCCTTGAAAAACTTTCCACAAAAGAGATACGCCTGAACGTGATTCAGGCCCTTGCCGGCGCCATCAACGAAGGGGATGTGCGCCTCGCGAGCGCCTCGGAGGCCATCATCATCGGCTTCCATGTGCGTCCCACGCCCAAGGCCCAGCAACTCGCCGACGCCGAAAAAGTGGAAATCCGCAAATACAACATCATCTACGATGCCGTGGAAAATATCCGCCTGGCCATGGAAGGGCTTCTCGCGCCCGAACTCAAGGAAGAGACCATCGGCCTCGCGGAAGTGCGGGACACCTTCAAAGTCCCGAAGATCGGCCTTATCGCGGGCTGCTACATCACCTCCGGGGTGGTAAAGCGCGGCGCCCAGGTGCACCTTATCCGGGAAGGCATCGAAGTGTTTACCGGGAAGATAAACTCCCTGAAGCGTTTCAAGGACGACGCGCGGGAAGTCGCGACGGGCTTCGAATGCGGGATAGGGCTGGAAGGCTTCAACGACATCAAGACGGGCGACCAATTCGAGATTTTTGAAATCAGGGAAATCGCCAAAAAACTCGGGGAACCTGTCAATGGCTAAGTATCGTCCCGAGCGGGCAGCCAATCTTATCGCCCAGCAGGTAGGACTGATGATCAGCATGGGCGAAATAAAAGACCCCCGGGTATCCACCCTTGTCTCGGTTTCGCGGGTAACGCTGTCCAAGGATCTGGGCTGCGCCAAGCTGTACATGTCTTCATTCGAGGAGCGCGGCAAATTGAAAGAAACGGTGGACGCGCTGAACCATGCCGCCGGTTTTATCCAGGGAAGCATCGGCAAGCGCGTGCGCATGAGGAACACCCCGCGCATGACCTTTATCGAGGACCACGGGATAGAGGACGGTTTTCACATAAACGAAAAAATCAAGGAAGCGCTGTCGCAATGATTCCGGCGGACGGCCTTCTTCTTCTTGCCAAACCCCCGGGGATCACCTCCTTTGCCGCCCTGAACGCCGTGAAAAAAAAACTCGGCACAAAAAAAGTCGGCCACACGGGAACGCTCGACAGGTTCGCCGAGGGCCTTTTGGTCGCGCTTTCGGGCCGCTACACACGGCTTGCGCCTTTCATAAGCGGCATGGACAAACGCTATAGCTGCGTCTTCGAGTTCGGGACCCAGACGGCGACCCTCGACCCGGAGGGCGAGGTCGTAAAAAAGGCCCCGCTGCCGCAGGAGGGCTTTCTGCGCGAGGCAGTGGGGCGTTTCACCGGGCCGCTCATGCAAAGGCCGCCGGATTTTTCCGCCGTGCATGTGGGGGGGAAACGCGCCTACCAAATGGCCCTTCGCGGCGAGGACCCCGGACTCAAGGAGCGGCCCGTCACCGTCTATTCCTTCGACGTGCAAAGCTGGCTGCCGCCCTTTCTCTCCTGCGAAATACACTGCAGCAAGGGTGCCTATATCCGCGCCCTCGCGCGGGACCTGGCAGAGGCCGTTTCCTCCTGCGCCCATGTGAAGGCCCTGCGGCGCACGCAGGTAGGCCCTTTTTGCCTTGCCGACGCGGTAAGCCCCCAAGACTTCGACCCCGAATCCTCGCCGAAGCGGGGGCGGGATTTTCTGGAAGGCCTGATCCCCGGAAAACCGCTTATCCTCAAGGCCAGGCACGCCGGGGACCTGCGGGCGGGGAAACCCCCACGCGACCTTTTTTTTGAAGACCCGCGCCCCGAAGGCGCGTGCCCGGAGGGCGACAGGCCGGTTTTCACGGAAAGCGGGGAACTTGCGGCGGTGGTTTCGCAAAGCGAAACCGGCTACGCCTACCGCTTCGTGTGCCTGTAGGATTATGCGGATACTGAGCTGGGAGGAATTCCTCCGCCTGGAAAAAAAAGACAACGCGGCGGCAATGACCATCGGGGTTTTTGACGGCCTGCACGCGGGGCACCAGGCGCTCATTGGGCGGGTGCTGGCGTTTTCGCAATCCGGCGGTGCCGGGGCATGGGCAATCACCTTCAGGGAGAACCCCAAGAAGATCCTGCGCCCCGCCCTTTACCCCGGCGACATTTTGCCCTTCCAGGACAAACTGGAAAGGCTTGGGGCTTTCGGCATACATACGGCGGTCATTATTGACTTTTCCGCTGGATTTGGTAAACTGAGAGGGGTTGATTTCATGTCCCTGATATGCGGGCACTGCGTGCTGCGGTATCTGGCAATCGGGGAGGATTTCCACTTCGGCTTCCGCATGGACACGGGCGCGCAAAGGGCCAAAGAATTTCTTGTGCCCCTGGGCGTCGAGGTTGACATCCTTCCGCCCGTGTACCAGGGGGGAAGCCGAATCAGCAGCACGCGCATCCGGGCTTTTATCAAGGCGGGTGATTTCCGCGCCGCGGTTTCCATGCTGGGATACCCGTACCGGATTCTCCTGCACGGCGGCAAAAAGGACGGCGCGCGGAAAGCCGAATTGTCGCAGGCCGTCCCGAAGGCGGGAAGCTATCCCGCCATTTTTGAGGGAACGACCGGGCGCAGGGAAGGCTTTGCGGATGTGGACGCGAATGGGATTTCATGGCATTATGATGGCTATGTAGAGGCCATAACATTTGTATAATTGTTTGTAAGGAGTAAAACATGCCCCTGAAAAAGGAAGACACGACAGCAATCATCACGGAGTTCGGCGCGAACGAAAAGGATACGGGACGGACGGAGGTACAGGTCGCGCTGCTGACAAAAAAAATCGAAGAGCTGACAGAGCATCTGAAAATCCACAAGAAGGACCATTCCTCCCGGAGGGGCCTTCTCAAAATGGTAGGTTCGCGGCGCAGGCTCCTGAATTATCTGCGGAAAACCGATCTCGGCAAATACCGCGGACTCATCGAAAAACTGAATTTACGCAAATAAGCAATATAAGGATAAAAAAGTGACACACACAGTAAAGTACAAAATCGGAAACGACGACCTTGTTTTGGAAACAGGGCGGCTTGCGAAACAGGCAAACGGTGCCGTTTTCGCCACATACGGGGGATCCGCGGTCCTTGCAACCGTATGTTCGGGCGACAGGGAAAGCGAGGAGCTTGACTATGTGCCCCTCTCGGTTGAATACAACGAGAAGTTTTACGCCGCAGGGAAAATCCCCGGCGGCTTTCTGAAGCGGGAGGGCAGGCCCCGCGACAAGGAAATCCTTGTCTCCCGCCTCATCGACAGGCCCCTGCGGCCCTTGTTTGACAAAAAATTCAAACGCGAAATACAGATCGTCCCCACAACGGTTTCCACCGACATGATGAACCCCCCGGACATTATCGCGATGGTCGCCTCCTCCGCGGCGGTCCTCATTTCCGACATCCCCTTTGGAGGGCCTGTGGCGGCGGTCAGGATATGCAGCCTGGGCGGGGAGCTTCTGGTCAACCCCACCTTCGCTCAGATTGCGGAATCGCAGCTTGACATTGTCGTGGCCGGCACGGGCGAAGGCATCACCATGGTGGAAGGCGGGGCAAGCGAGGTCCCCGAGGAAACCCTTTTAAGCGCCCTGGAAAAAGCCCACGCGATCATCAAAGACCTCTGCCAAATCCAACTGGAGCTGCGGCGGCTCGCGGGCAAGGAAAAACTCCCCTTGGGCTCCTCCTCGGAACTGGTCCTTGGAAACCGCGAAGAAATCCTGAATTACGTCCAACCCAAAATGGAAACAGCCTGTTTTGTCAAAGGCAAGCACAACCGCTCGAAAGCCATCAAGGAGCTGAAAGCCGAAACCCTTGCCAAATACCGCGAAACCATCCCCGAAACCCACGAAAAGGCTTTCGCCGCGCTCATGGATGAAATCGAAACCGCGGTGGTACGCACATCCATCGCGGAACGCGGGGTCAGGACGGACGGCCGCGGCCCGGAGGATATCCGGCCCATCGCCTGCGAAATCGGCGTCCTTCCGAGGACCCACGGTTCCGCCCTGTTCACGCGGGGCGAGACCCAGGCCCTTGCCGTTACCACCCTGGGCACGGTCTTCGACGAGCAGATCATGGACGACATCGAAGGGGGCAAACGGGAAAACTTCATGCTCCATTATAATTTCCCCCCCTTCTCCGTGGGGGAAACCGGACGCCTTGCCACCGGGCGCCGCGAAATCGGCCACGGCCATCTTGCCTACCGCGCACTCAGCGCCATGCTGCCGGAAAAAGCGAAATTCCCCTATACCATACGCGTTGTTTCCGAAGTGCTTGAATCAAACGGCTCCTCTTCCATGGCGACGGTGTGCGGCGGCGCTTTGTCGCTTTTGAGCGCCGGGGTTCCCATGAAAAACCCTGTCGCGGGCATCGCGATGGGCCTTATCCAGGAAAAAGACAAAACCGTAGTCCTCAGCGATATCCTGGGCGAGGAGGACCACCTGGGGGACATGGACTTCAAAGTCGCGGGAACCGAAAACGGCATTACCGCCTTCCAGATGGACATCAAAATATCGGGAGTAAGCCCGCAGATCATGAAACAGGCCCTTGACCAAGCCAAAAGGGGACGCCTGCACATCCTCGGCATCATGAACTCCGTTATTTCCGCTCCTTCCGGCGATTTGTCCGAGTATGCCCCGCGCATCATCAACATGAAGATCGATCCGGAAAAAATCGGGCTTCTTATCGGCCCGGGCGGCAAAACCATCAAGGGCATCTCCGAAAAATACGACGTACGCATCAATGTCGAAAACGACGGCCTCGTCACGATTTACAGCAGCGCGAAAGCCTCAGGCGACGCGACGCGGGAATGCCTTGATCGCATGATGGAAGAGCCTGAGGTCGGCAGGGTATATACGGGCATTGTGCGGCGGATCATGGACTTCGGCGCTTTTATCGAGTTCCTCCCCGGCAAGGAAGGCCTGTGCCACATTTCAAAAATGTCCGGCAAGCGCATAAACGCCGTCTCGGACGTGCTGGCTCTGAATCAGGAAATCCAGGTGAAAATAATCGAAATCGACAAAATGGGAAGAATCAACCTGAGCCTCCTGTACCAGAAATAAACCCGCATGGAAACGCTACGGATACCCTGCGTCTGCGCTGAAGGGGCCTTGCCCCTGTACGCCAGCCAGTCCGCCTCGGGCGCGGATTTAAAGTCCGCGGCGGAGCTTACCATCCAGCCCGGCGAATACGCCCTTGTGCCAACAGGCCTCAGGCTGGCGCTTCCGCCGGGCGTGGAAGCCCAGGTGCGGCCCCGTTCCGGCCTTGCCCTGAAACACGGAGTCACCGTGCTGAACGCCCCGGGGACAATCGACGCCGATTACCGGGGCGAAATAAAAGTCATTCTGATAAACCACGGAAAAAGCCCTTTTGCCGTTTCCCCCGGGGACAGGATAGCCCAAATCGTCTTTGCCCGGGTGGAAAAAGCGGAATTGCTCCCTGCCGCCGGGCTTCCCGAATCGGCGAGGGGGGCGGGAGGCTTCGGGTCAACAGGGTGAAAAACAGCTTTAAAACCATATATATCTATATTGGCAAAGAGTTTGTTTTCTCGACATGCGTGTCCTTTCTGTTTTTCTTTTTCATTTTTTTCCTGAACCAGATGCTCCTCATGGCGGAAAGGATTCTTTCAAAGCGCGTGCCGGTGTGGGACGTGCTCCTGCTCATCTTCTATTCGCTCCCCGGCATTATCGCTCTGGCCCTTCCTTTCGCCGCGCTTGTCGGAAGCCTCATGGCAATCGGCAAATTTTCCTCCCAAAACGAAATCATCGCCTTCCAGGCTTCGGGAATAGCCCTGCGCAGGGTTTTCATCCCTATCTTCACCATCGGGGTTTTCTTTTCCTGCTTCTCCTTCATCATGAACGACTACTTCCTCCCCCTGGGAACCCTGCGGTTCAACACGCTGTACAGAAGCCTTCTGTATTCCCACCCCGAACTTGAAATCGAAAGCTACTCGGTCAAGGCCTTCCAGGACAGCATCATCGCGAACGGGCAGGTGGACGGGGTGTCGGTGGACACGCTTTTCATCCTGGACAAGGAAGCCGAAGGCTCCAAGCGGATCATCCTGGCCGAAAGCGCCGTCATCGACAAATCCATCGCGGGTGCCATAAGCCTTTCCATGAAAAACGTCACCACGCACGCGATTGCGGCGGACGACAAAGAACAGTACAGCTACAGCTTTGCCGAAAGCATGGAATACAACCTGCTCCTGAAAAACATTTCCGCCGCCTTCCGCAACCCCAGCCCCCGGGAGATGAGCTCCTACGACGTGTACACGGAAATACAAAACAAGCGCGCAACCCTGGCCTCCCGCGAGAAAGAAAACGAGCTGCGCATCCGCCTGGCGGAGCTGGAATACCGCCACGCCTACCGGGGCATTGTGGCCAGGCTGTACGCGGGAAGCATTGCCGTCGAGGAAGCGGGGCAGACCCTCCAGCGGCTTGCCTCGGCGGCGAAAGCCAACAGGCAGCGTGTTTTTTCGGACAGGACCCTGCAAGTCTTCCTCGTCGAATTCCACAAAAAGTTCTCCCTGCCCTTCAGTTGCATCGTCTTCATCATCTTCGCCTTTCCCGTGGGGCTTTTCACCCACGAAAGCGGCCGTTCCGTGGGATTCGGCATCGGCCTTTTTATTTCGTGCTTCTACTGGGGAATGCTCGTGGCAGGGCAGACCCTTGGAATACGGGCCCAGTTTCCCGCCTTCCTGGCCATGTGGGTTCCCGACTTCGTGATACTGGCGCTGGGCCTTGCCGCCGTCCTTATAAGGGCGCTAAAATGAAAATACTCGCGCTTATGGTTGTCCGCTCCTTCATCCCCGTTTTTCTTGTCGCGCTTTCGTTTTTCGTCCTTATCCTGGAAATGGTCGATCTTTTCGCCAATCTCTGGAGATACTTAAACCAGGAAGTGCCCTTTTCCCAAATCATGATGATCCAGTTCATGTACATGCCCAAGTGCGTGTCCTTCGCCACGCCCATCTCCGTCCTTTTCAGCACCGCCTACTGCCTTGGGGAGTCCTACTCCCGCAACGAGCTCATCGCCGTTTTCGGGGCGGGCATCCCCCTTTTCCGCTTTGTCGTCCCCCTTCTGGTGATAAGCGCCTTTGTCTCCGTTTTCGGTTACGTTTTTGAGGAAAACTGGGTTATCGACAGCTACCGGGAAAAAAACGAGATGGTAAAAGCCGCGCTCAACGAAAGCACGACCTTCAGCAATTCAAACGTGACGGTCCTGGGCGAAAACATCAGCACGATCTACCATGCGGATTATTACAACGACCAGAACAACAGCCTTACCGGGCTTATCGTGACAAAACGCGGCGCGGACGGGAAATTCCTCCAGCGGATTGACGCGGAAACAGCCATCTGGAACGCGCAAGGCGGCACATGGCAGTTAAACCGCGTCAGGGTCTTCACCGCCGAAGGGGACACAGTGGGGGAAAAAGGTTTTGACACCCTCACAGACGGGGACCTGACCCTCGCGCCCGAGAATTTCAGAACCATGACAAACAACGTGGAGGAAATGCGAGCGCCCGACGCGCGGGAATGGATAGACAAACTGCGCAGGGCCGGCCTTCCGTACCGGGAAGCCCTTACCGCCTATTACAACCGCTTCAGCTTCATGTTCGCGCCCCTGGTGGTCGCGCTCCTGTCCAGCGCCATAGGGGGGCGTTTCCGCAAAAACATCCTCCTGATGAGCCTTCTAAGCAGCCTTGTCCTGTCGGTGGTTTATTATGTGACGCAAATGGTCATGCGGCTTCTTGCGAAATACGGATTCATCGCGCCCTCGGTCGGCGCATGGTTTGCCCTGTTCCTTTTTCTGATCCTCGGCATCCTGTCCATGCGCAACGCGCGTACCTGAAGAATTTGGGCGCGTTTTGCGGCTGCGCCGCAAAACCGGGCTTTCCGGGGCTGCGCTGTCGCTCCGGCCCTGCGGGCGCGCTTCGCGCCCCCTACAATCCCTCGCGCAAAGAAACCACAGACCTCACTGACCGCACGGCACGGACCCACTGTCAACAAGTTAAAGTCCGCAATCAGCCCGTGGGGCGCCAGGGATTGTAGCGGAAATCCCGCAAGCCCCGCAGGGGCTGAGGAATTGCAGCGGAAAGCCCGGTTTTTGGCGCGGGAGCGCCAAAAAGGCGCAGAT
>JAISXE010000303.1 GCA_031270615.1 Spirochaetia bacterium | reverse complement strand
AAGCCCGGTTTGCGGCGTTTTACGCCGCAAATGCGCCAAAATTCCGAATCGGAGTGAAATTATAAATGGGTTTTTGGAAAGGCTCTTGTGATTTTCGTTTTGAAATCGGAATTGCTGCGTTGCGGCCGCGGCCCCTTGACACTGGCCGCGTTTCCAGGCCAAAGTAAGGGGGCCAAAAGCAAAAAACAATGGGAAGGATCGAGAATGACAAACCTTGAACGCGTTGACAGTGAAATAGCCGGTGTGCTGGAAGCAGAGGAAAAACGGCAGCTCAAGAAACTGGAGCTGATAGCTTCCGAGAACTTCGTGTCCGAAGCCGTGCTGGAGGCCATGGGATCGGTGCTGACCAACAAGTACGCCGAGGGCTATCCGGGAAAGAGGTACTACGGCGGCTGCGAGTGTGTCGATGTGGCGGAGAATCTCGCGCGGGAGAGGGCCTGCCGGCTTTTTTCCTGCGAGTACGCGAATGTCCAGCCCCACGCGGGCGCCCCGGCGAATATGGCTATTTATTACGCCCTCCTCAAGCCGGGGGACACGGTTTTGGGCATGAACCTTGCCCACGGCGGCCACCTGACCCACGGCTCCCCGGTGAATTTCTCCGGCAGCCTGTACAACATAGTCAGTTACGGGGTCCGCAGGGACACGGAGACCCTTGACTACGAGGAGCTTTTCCGCGTGGCGCGCGAGCACAAGCCGAAGATGATCATCGCGGGGGCCTCCGCCTATCCCCGCGTCATCGATTTTGCGAAATTCCGGCAGATTGCCGATGAAACGGGCGCGTTTTTCATGACCGACATGGCGCATATCGCGGGGCTGGTTGCCGTGGGGCTTCACCCCTCGCCCCTGCCATATTCGGATGTTGTGACCACCACTACGCACAAAACACTGCGCGGCCCCCGAGGGGGCATGATTCTGAAAGGGAAGGACGCGGAAAACCCCTTCGGCCTTACCGCCGCGAAAAGCGGCAGGCTC
Organism: Spirochaetia bacterium; assembly: GCA_031270615.1. Classification (GTDB taxonomy): domain Bacteria; phylum Spirochaetota; class Spirochaetia; order DTKZ01; family DTKZ01; genus JAISAF01. The sequence continues at coordinate 4,396 of JAISXE010000303.1, read as the reverse complement.
AAAATGTGGTCGGAGATCATCGACAGCGCCGTCATGCCCGGGCTCCAGGGCGGACCCCTGATGCACATCATAGCGGCAAAGGCGGTGGCCTTCCGGGAGTCCCTCCAGCCGGATTTCAAGACATACCAGCAGCAGATTCTGAAAAACGCCCAGGCCCTCTGCGCGGCTTTGAAGGACGGCGGGGCGCGCGTCGTTTCCGGCGGGACGGACAACCACCTGATGCTTATCGACGTGACGCCCTTCGGGGTTTCCGGCAAAAAGGCGGAGACACTGCTGGATTCGGCGAACATCACCGTGAACAAGAACGCGATTCCCTTCGACACGGCAAGCCCCCTGGTTACTTCCGGCATCCGCCTGGGGACCCCCGCCCTGACGACCCGCGGCCTGGGGGAAAAAGATATGCAAATTGTTGCGGAATTTATCCTGGAAGTGCTGAAAAATTCCGATAATGAAGGTAAGATTGCTACAGTCGCGGCAAAGGTGGAAAAGTTTTCTTCGGGATTTCCTTTGGTTGCCGGGTAGGATTGTACCGCCCGCATTGACAAAGACTTTTGCCGGGACTTATACTGTAGAGTAGGCATAAGGGGCGATATGAGTAATCCTTTACAACTGTCGATTGTAAATTTTAATAAAGACGCCTATATCATCGTGGAAGGCAAACAGAAGGCCGAGTGCTTCTATATCATCCGTTCCGGGCAGGTCATGCTCAGTAAGGAAGTGGAGGTTGTGGAGGAGAAGGGGAACCTTCTGGGGCCGGGCGATTTCTTCGGCGTTGTTTCCACGATGTCCTCGCACAGCCATATCGAGACGGCGCGGGCAATGACGGACGTTTCCCTGATTGCCGTCCAGAGGGAGCAGTACGGCCTTTTAATCGAAAAGAACGCCCCGGTGGCGATGAAGATCATCGAGCAGTTCTCCCGCCGAATGCGCTACCTGGACGAAGCCCTGGGGCGGCTGACGAACAAGGCCAGCACGGAGGGGGATCCCGACCACCTTTTCAACCTTGCCGAATACTATGCGAAGCAGAACCAGTTTGACCTTGCCTACTACGCCTATTACCATTACGCGAAGAGCCACCCCAAGGGGGTGAATATGCAGAAGGCGATGGAAAGGATGGCCAAGATCCAGCCCTATGCAAAAGTCGCTTTCCTTGACGGCAGCGAGACCACTTTTAACAGGCTGTACCCTAAAAACACGATGATTTTCGCGGAGAGCATGGCGGGCAAGGAGCTGTACATCATCCAGAAAGGCAGCGTGAAGATTTCCAAGCTCGTGGGGGGGACGGAGGTCCTTCTTGCGATTCTGAAGACGGGCGATATTTTCGGGGAGATGTCCCTTATCGAAAACAAGCCGCGTTCCGCCTCGGCGATTGCCTTTGAGGACGCGACGCTGATGGCCGTGAACAAGGTGAACTTTGCCCGCATGGTCAGCTCCCAGCCGCAGATCATCGCGCGGCTTACCCAGCTTCTTTCGGAGCGGATTTGGTTTATTTACAAGCAGCTTGCCAACACGCTGCAGTCCGACCCGCTGGGAAAGATGTACGACGCCCTCCTCCTTCAACTGGAAAAGGCGCGGGTCGGCATCCGCAACGGCGAAAGCTATACCTTCGATTTTGGCCCCAAAGAGCTTATCAGCATGGTCGGCCTTCCGCTGGCCGAGGGGAACAAGGCGCTGCGGGAGCTTCTGCAAAACCCGAAGATCAAGACGGCTGACAACCGCATCGTCTCGACCAATATCATCGAAATCCTGAACCAGGCCACCTACTACCGAAAGCTGCAAAAGCTGGAGAGAATCCGCCGCGAGCAGGGAAGATAACCACTGGCCGCGCGGCACCGGCTTCCCGGACTGAAAAAAAAGAGAAACCACTAGACCGCGCGGGCACTGGGACCGGCCACTGCGACAGAAAAATTCTTCCTCTCTTCATCCTTGCCAACGCCTCGTCCGTGGGGCCAGTGGTTAAATTTTTCTTTTCCTTGCAGTATTTTGCCCGTGTCTGTCCGTCTTTGTCCGTGCTGTCAGTGGTTTCTTCTCCGGCTGAATAGTTACCGTTTTTTTATTCTCTTTTTCTGTCAACCCATGGTCCCGCGGTAAATCCTTTGCCTAAGAACTTTGCCGCGGGAATGCGGGGGCGGGGATCAGCGGCGCACCACGACATCCGCGAGGCCCAGGGCGGCGAGCCGGGATTTTACGGAATCCACGGTTTCGAGGGGGACATGCTCCAGAAGCACGCGGTGGATGCCCGCTTCCGTTGTCTCGATGGAGGGGGAGAGGCCGGCCTCAAAAAGCTTGTTTTTCAGGCGCAGGGCGTTGTCTTGGCTGCCGAAGGAGGCCACCTGTAGCGTTATGAAGGGCGAGGCCGGGTTTTGGGCTTCGACGATTTCCAGTTTCACCTTCGCGACGCCCCGGGCCGTAAGGCCTATGATGTCCGCGGCGGCTTTGGACAGGTCGATGATCCTGTTTTCGACAAAGGGGCCGCGGTCGTTGATGCGGACGATGACGGATTTCCCGCTTTCGCTTTCCGTTACCCGGACTTTTGTGCCAAAGCCGAGGGTTTTGTGCGCCGCGGTGAGTTTGTTCGTGTCAAAGATTTCGCCGTTCGCGGTTTTGCGGCCATGGAATTTGCCGCCGTACCAGGAGGCAAAACCTTCTTCCCCATCAGCGAAAGCGAGGAAGGCCGCGGACAGGAAGGCCGCGAGGAAGGCTGTTTTCAGAGTTTTTCCTTTCATGGTTTTATTTTCGGCTTGAAAAAGCGGCCTCTACAGTGCATAGTGGATGCCATGAAAAAATACGAGTTTCTTCTTTTTGATTTTGACGGAACCCTTGTTGACTACGATAGAACGGAAAGATGGTCCCTGGCGGAGGCTTTCCGGCAGGCGGGAATAGCCTACCATGAAAAGTCTTACCTTCCAGAGTACACCCGCATCAACGCGGAAATGTGGAAGGATTTCGAGAAAGGCGTGGTTTCCGCCCCCGAGCTCAGGGTAAAGCGTTTTCGCATACTGTTCCAGGCCTGCGGCATAGAAGGCAATCCAGAGCTTGTGGCCGCCCTGTATGTTTCCAACCTTTCGGGATCGGCCTTCCTTTTTGACGATGTGCTGCCGCTTTTGGAAAAACTGCGTCCCCGCTACAAACTGGGGCTTATCACCAACGGCTTGAAGGAGGCCCAGCGGAAACGGCTGGCGCTTTCGGGCGCGGGTATGTACATGGACGGCGTGGCCGTTTCAGACGAGATCGGCATACAGAAACCGGACCCGGGCATTTTCGAGTATGCCTTGAGGGACGCCGGCCATGCGGACAGGAAAACCACCCTTGTCATCGGCGACAGCCTGAGCTCCGATATCCAGGGCGGCATAAACTTCGGCATCGATACCTGCTGGTTTAACCCCAAGGGAAAAACCGGCGTCCCGGAAATCGTCCCCACCTACGAAATCCGGCGGCTGCCGGAGCTGCTTGGGATTTTGGGAGAAGAAAACCACTGAGCCGCTGGCGGCTTCAACCGGCTGCGGCAGAAAATGGGTTTTCGATGAAGAGCGCCTCTTCGATAATCTGCCCGTGGCGCATATCCTCGGAGTAGACGCGGGTACAGCCGTTTTCCAAAGCGGAAGCAAGGATGAGCGAATCCCACCACGAGTATGCGTATTTTCCCTTGAGGAACAGGGCCTTCTCAACCGTTTTCACGCTTATGGCGTTGACCGTGGCGGAGGAAATTAACTCGTTAAGATGATTGACGATTTTTTCATGGGGATACCGATGTTTCGCCATAACCGCGTAAAATTCGCTTAATACCTGCGTGCTGATAACAATACTCGTTTTCGCCGAACATTTCCGGAAAAAGGCGCGTATGGCCTCTGTTTTTTCCGGCTCATTCGTTGTATAGGCGTAGATGAATAAATTAGTATCAAAAAAAACTTTCTCTATCATGGAGTTCATCCCGTGTGAATTTTTGATACCCATCCAGATGTATGGGATTTTTCATGAGCGGCGTAAGGCCCTGCCATACTTTTAGAGGTTCTTCGCCTTCCGAAGCGCTTGTGCCTTCCGCCGCAGCCAAAGGAAAGGGTATCGCCTTTCGCGCCACCGATTGCTTGAAAAACAGCCGCACGGCGGAGGGCGTATCCAGGCCGATTTCCGCGAAAAGTTTTTCCGCCTGCCGCTTCAATTCCGTGTCGATCCGTACCTGTAAAAGGCTTGTTTTTGCCATCGCAATCCCCCTGCGTTTTACAATCTAGTACAAATATAGTGTGTTGTAATATAATTGGCAAGGGGGAGGCATGGCACTCAGCAATTCCGATTTCAAAACGAAAATCACAAGAAATGCGGTTTTTATGGGAGCCTGTTCCAAAACCCATTTGTAATTCCACTCCGATTCGGAATTTTGGCGCATTTGCGGCGTAAA
>JAISXE010000282.1 GCA_031270615.1 Spirochaetia bacterium | reverse complement strand
TTTTGAGGTAAAAACTGGCCGAATTGCGGACAATTTGGCCAGTTTTAGGAGATTTTTAAAAATTTTCATAACAAACTTATTGATACTTTGAATTCCTGGTGGTAGGGGAAATCACCGTTTAAAAAATCAACCACCGACCCGCACAGAAAGAGAACCACAGACAGAAGAGAAGATTTTTCGACATTTTTCTGTGCCACCCCTCTTTTCCCCTTCCCCCTGTCCGTCAGGTCAGTGGTTCTCTTAACTTTTTTTATTTTTTTTCACTTTTTTGCCCTTCCTTTTGAAGCAAACCCACATTTTTTGAAGAGATATATAGGTAGAAGCATCTGCCTTCTCTTCCGGCCCCGCGCCGGAAGAACCTTGTATCTTTTAGGAGCTTATATGAAAAAGCCGGTCCATTTCGACAAAGACGCGGACATCATCGACATCCGCTACGACGAGGCTGGTCGCAATCCTGAAGACAGGATTGCTGCTCGCCCATGCATCCTGGATGGGCCGCGTTCCTGTGCTGCTGCGCGGACAAGGGGAAGCGGGAACTGGTGAACGCGATACTGGAACACGAGGAGGCGATAGCGATGGCAGGGGAGACGATGCTGGCATTCACGGAACAAGAGATTGAGTGGCACAGGAACGAGAGCAAGCTGAAGTACGAGCTTGACAGGCGGGACCTGATAGCCGAGGTGCGCGAGAAAACCTGGGCCGAGGCCGCTGAGAAAACCCGCAAGCAAACCCGCGCGGAAACCTGGTCGGAAGCCAATGAAAAGGCCTACCGGGACAAGCTGGAAAGCGCCCGGAAGCTGAAGGCCAGGGGCCTTTCCGATGAGGACATAGCCGACAGCCTGTCGCTGCCGCTGAAGGCCGTGAAAACCCTTTAAGGCCTGATCACGGGCCGGGGAAGGGGAAAACCACCGACCGCACGGAATAAGAGAACCACCGACATCACAGAAACCACAGAAAAAAGAACTTGTAACAATTTTTCTGTCTTCACCTCTTTTCCCCCTTGTCCGTACCGTCCGTGTGGTCAGTGGTTTTCTTTTCCGGCTGAATGGTTACAAAAAAAATAAAAAAATTTTGTTGACAGATTTTGCAACATGGGGGTATAATCCCGCTGGGATATTGCAAAAAGCGAATTCCAATTTTTAGCGAACGGAGCGGACAGAGATGCTTGCACAACGGAGAGATGAAAATAACTCATTATGCCATAAGCATTTAATTTTACCCCCCCCCCCCCCCCCATTCCTACAGGAATACTAGAAATTTAGGCCAGGTTGGCAAGAAGTTTCTAATTTTTAAAATTCTCAACCGCGAAAACGAAAAAAGGGAAAAGCCCTGTATTTTATCTCTTTTCCGGCTTCCAGGTTGCATGGGCGAGCAACGAGCGAAGCGAGTGACCAGCCCGGGTTGCATGGGCGGCAGGCCGTTTTGCGTTGCCAACACGGGGCTTCGCCCGCAGGCTGCTTGTACGGCCTTAAAGAAAATTGCGGCCGGCCTTTGCCGCTGCGGCAAATTTTTTGGTATGTGTGGGTCCCGTTTGCCGTCCTGCGCCGGGCTTCCGGACCGGGGCGCGCCCTGTTTTGTGTCTGCCCGCGAAGGTCCATGGCGCGCCCGCGCGGGAGGCTGGTTATTTTGAGTTTGGCGAAACGCGCGAATAAAGAAAAAGCCGTGCCGGCCCCGTCCGTCCGCCGACTGCCGATGTACCTCAATGTCATACGGGACTTCCGCAAAAAAGGGGCGCGGTACATTTCCAGTTCGTCCATCGCCAGGGTGCTGGATCTGAAATCAATCCAGGTGCGTAAGGATCTGGCGGTGACGGGTATTTTTGGAAAGCCTAAAAAAGGATACCCCACCGCTTCCCTTATGGACGCCATTGAGCGGTTTTTGGGCTGGGACAAACCGAGGGACGCCGTCCTGGTGGGCGTGGGAAACCTGGGGCGCGCGCTGCTTGGGTATCCGGCATTCAGTTGGTACGCCCTTAATATCGTCGCCGCCTTTGACAGCGATCCCCAAAAAATCGGCGCCAGCGTCCACGGGATGAAAATCGGGAACGCCAGAACCCTGGCCGCCCGGATTCGCAATTTGGGGATAAAAATCGCCATTTTAACGGTGCCTCCCAATCAGGCCCAGGAAACAGCGGATATCCTTGCCGGGGCGGGGGTGGAAGGCATTTGGAATTTCACCGGGGCGAAACTTGCCGTCCCCGATCACGTTATCGTCCAAAAGGAAGATCTGTCTTTGGGGTTCGTCATGCTCTGCGTGAAAATGGACAGAAAGGGCAGGCGCCTGCCCATCGGGCCGGAGGCCTGCGATCCGGGTTTCGGAACAAACGCGGTTATTTAATCGCTTTTGATGTTAGAATTTAGGAGGGAGGCTTATGGCTGTAAAGAATCGTGAGCGTGTTACGGACGCCGAATCGCTGGAAAGGGCTCTTGATGAAATCAGGAAGGCCCAGGTGGTTTACGCGGGTTTTACCCAGGAACAGGTGGATCGTATTTTTTTCGCCGCGGCGGACGCGGCGAACAAGGCGCGGATTCCGCTGGCAAAGCAGGCGGTGGAAGAGACGGGCATGGGGGTCGTGGAGGACAAGGTGATCAAGAACCACTACGCGGCCGAGTATATTTACAACGCCTACCGGAACACGAAGACCTGCGGGGTCATCGAGACGGATGCGGCGTTCGGGATTAAGAAGGTGGCGGAACCCGTCGGCGTTATCGCGGCGGTTATTCCCACCACCAACCCCACTTCCACGGCGATTTTCAAGACGCTTCTGGCGCTTAAAACGCGGAACGGGATGATCATCTCCCCGCATCCCCGCGCCAAGGCGTGTACCGGCGCCGCCGCGGCAATCGTGCTTGAGGCGGCTGTGGCTGCCGGAGCGCCTGCGGGCATAATCAACTGGATAGACGAACCGAGCCTGGAGATGACCAACACGGTGATGAAGGCGGGGGACATTATCCTTGCCACCGGCGGGCCGGGCATGGTAAAGGCGGCCTATTCTTCCGGGAAACCCGCGGTGGGCGTGGGTTCGGGGAATACGCCGGCGATTATCGATTCCAGCGCGGATATCCACCAGGCGGTGAACTCGGTGATCCACTCGAAGACTTTTGACAACGGGATGATCTGCGCCTCCGAGCAGTCGGTGATTGTGCTTGACCGGAGCTACGACGCGGTAAAGAAGGAATTTGAGTACCGGGGCTGCTATTTTCTGAATCCCCAGGAAACGGAAAAGGTGCGCAAGACCATCATTATCAATGGCGCGCTGAACGCGAAGATCGTGGGACAGAAGGCGCACACGATTGCCGGGATGGCCGGGGTGAAGGTTCCCGAAAGCGCGAAGATACTTATCGGCGAGGTGACGAGCGTGGAGCCGTCCGAGGAATTCGCCCACGAGAAACTTTCGCCGGTTTTGGCCATGTACCGCGCGAAGAATTTCGACGAGGCTCTGGACAAGGCGGAGCGGCTGATACGGGACGGGGGCTACGGCCATACTGCGGTAGTGTATCTGGATCCGGTAAACGAGAAGGACAAGCTGGCCCGCTTCACGGAGCGGATGAAGACCGGCCGCATCCTGGTGAACACGCCTTCCTCGCAGGGGGGCATCGGGGACCTGTACAACTTCAAGCTGACCCCGTCCCTTACTTTGGGATGCGGAAGCTGGGGCGGGAATTCGGTTTCCGAAAATGTGGGGGTCAAGCACCTTCTTAACATCAAAACTGTCGCGGAACGGAGGGAGAATATGTTGTGGTTCAGAGCGCCTGAAAAAGTGTATATAAAGAAGGGCTGCCTGCCGGTGGCCCTGAGCGAGTTGAAATTCGTGATGGATAAAAAACGCGCGTTCATCGTGACGGACAAATTTCTTTTTGCCAACGGGTACACAAAATGCGTTACCAGCAAGCTCGACGAGATGGGGATTGCCCACGAGACTTTTTTCAACGTTGAGCCTGACCCGACTCTGGCCTGCGCCAGGGAAGGCGCGGCGCAGCTCGCCGCCTTCAAGCCGGACGTGATCATCGCGGTGGGCGGCGGCTCGGCCATGGACGCGGGCAAGATTATGTGGGTGCTGTACGAGCATCCAGAAGCGGATTTCCAGGATATGGCCATGCGCTTTGTCGATATACGGAAGCGGGTCTACACCTTTCCCAAGATGGGGGAGAAGGCGTACTTTATCGCGGTGCCTACTTCCGCGGGAACCGGAAGCGAGGTGACGCCCTTCGCGGTTATCACCGACGAGAAGGTCGGGATGAAGTACCCGCTTGCGGATTACGAGCTGATGCCGGATATGGCGATTGTGGACGCGGATATGCAGATGGACGCCCCCAAGGGCCTTACCAGCGCGTCGGGTATTGACGCGCTGACCCACGCGCTTGAGGCCTACGCATCGATGCTTGCCACGGAATTTACCGACGGCCTCGCGATAGAGGCGCTGAAACTTATTTTCGAGTACCTGCCGGCGGCGTACTGTAGCGGCGCATCCGACCCCCGCGCGCGGGAAAAGATGGCCCACGCCGCGACTATCGCCGGTATGGCTTTTGCCAACTCCTTTTTGGGGGTGTGCCATTCGATGGCGCACAAACTTGGCGCTTTCCACCACCTGCCGCACGGCGTGGCAAACGCGCTGCTGATAAACGAGGTGCTGCGTTTTAACGCGGCGGAATTGCCTCCCAAGATGGGGACCTTCCCGCAGTACGAATACCCGCACACCCTGGAGCGTTACGCGCAGGTTGCGGACGCGCTGGGGCTGAAGGGCAGGACCAACGAGGACAAGCTTGTGGCGCTGGTTGCCGCCATAGAAAAGCTGAAGGAGGATGTTGGAATCAAAAAAACGATAAGAGAGTACGGCGTCGACGAGAAAGATTTTCTTGCGCGGCTTGACAGCATGAGCGAGGCGGCCTTTGACGACCAGTGTACCGGCGCGAATCCCCGGTATCCGCTGATAGGCGAGTTGAAGCAGATGTTTCTGAACGCGTATTACGGAACCGGCGGCAACGTTGCCGGAGGAGGCAAATGACGGGCAGCTAAAAGCCCATTGCCGGCCCGGGGCTTGGTTTTTGGGCTGCCGTTTCGCGAATCGCGGGCCGCCTGGTGGGAGTGCGCCGCCTTTCGGCGGTTCACCGGTACCTGTCCTGGGCTGCCTCGCGGCGTATGGTTTTACGCAGGGGAATCGCTGTGCGGTTCCCCTGCCTTTGTTACGCGCAAAACGCCGCGTGCTTGCTGGCCCGCAATCCTGAAGACAGGATTGCGGATCCGCCTACGCGCGAGGGATAGAGCGGAAATCCTTTTTTGCGGCTTTGCCGCAAAAAAGATTGGAGCGGATAGCCCGGTGCGCGGCGGGACGCCGCGCACGCGCCCAGAATCTTCTTTTGGCAGTTCAGGCTTCACTCCCCCGCACTCCGCTTCTTCTGCGTGCGATTGACGGCTGGGGGGCTTTGGGCGTACACTTGTTTGTGTTTTTTCGTTAGATACGTTGTGGGGTAAATATGTTATAATATATGTAAGGAGCAACCATTTGATGTCGGTAAAAACTTTCAGGGGGGGGGCGCATCCGCCGGGCAAAAAGGAAGCGGCTAAGAACGCGCCGGTGGAGTATTTTCCTTCTCCCAAACAGGTGGTGATTCACCTGAACCAGCATACGGGGGCGCCGAACCAGCCCCTTGTCAAGGTGGGCGATGCGGTGACGCGGGGGCAGAAGATTGCCTCGAGCGAGGGGAAGCTGATGATTCCCCACCATGCGTCGATTTGCGGGGTGGTGAAAAAGATTGAGCCTAGGCCGCAGTCGAATCTTCTGGATGGCGTGGCGATTGTGATTGACGCGGACGGCCGCACGGAAACGGCGTATATGCCTGCGCTGGATCCTTTTTCCTGCACTAGGGAACAGGCTATTGAGCGTATCAAGGAGGCGGGCATCGTGGGTATGGGGGGCGCGGGCTTCCCCACATGGATGAAGCTGTCGCCTCCGCCGGCAAAGCCTATTAGCATCGTTATTGCCAACGGCGCGGAGTGCGAGCCGTACTTGACGATTGACTACCGCACGATGCTTGAGTCGGCCGGAGCGCTGGTCTGCGGCATGGCGGCGAGCCTTCAGGTTTTGGGGGTCAAACAGGGGGTTTTCGCGGTTGAGGACAACAAGGCCGATGTGGTTCCGGTTCTGGAGAAGGCCATCGCGGAATTCCTGGCGGGCGCGGGGAGCGGGAAGGGTTTCGATATTGGGGTGCGGCTTTTGAAGACGAAGTATCCGCAGGGCGGGGAGAAGATGCTTATCGAGGCTTTGACGGGCCGCCAGGTTCCTTCCGGCGGGCTGCCGATGGACGTGGGGGCCGTGGTCCAGAACCTGGGGACGCTTAAGGCGATTTCCGAGGCTTTTCTGGAGGGCAAGCCCCTGATTGACCGCGGTTTTACGGTGACGGGCGGGGCCTGCAAGACGCCGAAAAACCTTTGCGTCCCTATCGGCACGGTTGTGTCGGAGCTGATTCCCGATGTGATTGACGTGCGGGCGGATTTGGCGCGGGTTCTGTACGGCGGGCCGATGATGGGCACGAGCGTTCCGACCCTTGACACGCCGGTGCAGAAGAATACTTCCGGCGTGGTGTTTTTGACGTCGAAAGAGGCCCGCTTTTTTGAGGAGGGTTCCTGTATCCGCTGCGGGAGGTGCATGCGGTACTGCAACTGCCATTTGTCGCCGGCGCTGATGAACGAGGCGCTTCTCGTGGAGGATTACGCGGAGGCGGGGGCGATTGGCCTTCTGGACTGTATTGAGTGCGGGACCTGCTCGTATGTCTGCCCCGCGCGGGTGAGGCTGGTGCAGCGTTTCCGCGTTGGCAAGGTGAAACTGAGGGCCATCATGGCCGCCGAGCAGGCGCGGGCGAAGGCCAGGGCAGAGGCCCAGGCGGCGGCTTCGCCGACGGCAAAGGAGGCGCGCTAATGGCTCTTGAACACCAACCTCTGCTTCTTTCGTCAAGCCCCCACGTTTTTACCAATGTAAACGTGCGGCGGATTATGCTGCATGTGATTGTCGCGCTTCTGCCGACAACGGTGTACGGGGTGTATCTTTTCGGGCCTTCGGCCGCGCGGGTTGTGCTGACTTCGGTTGTTTCCTGCGTTGTGTTTGAGGCCGTTTTCCGCGCCCTTATCAAGGCGAGGCAGAGCTTCGGCGATTTGTCCGCGGTGGTGACGGGGCTGCTGCTGGCGCTGGTTCTGCCGCCTTCCACTCCGAGTTGGATGGTAGCCATCGGCGCGCTTGCGGCTATTGTCGTGGCGAAGGAGTTTTTCGGCGGCCTGGGGCATAATCCTTTTAATCCGGCCCTTATCGGGCGGGCGATTCTTTTGATGAGTTTTCCTGCCGCGCTGACGAGCTGGCACAGGCCGCCCGGCCTGGACGCCGCGGGCGGGGCGGCGCTGACCGACGCGTTGAGCACTGCCACGCCCCTTGCCGTTATCCGGCAGGGCGGCGCTCTTACGGATGTGGCTGCCGGCCTGGGTGTGGATTCGCTCCAGGATTTGTACGGGGCCCTGTTTCTGGGCAACCGCGCGGGCTGTATAGGCGAGACTTCGATTTTGCTTATCCTTGCGGGCGGCGTTTTCCTTATCGCGACAAAGACGATTGTGTTTGTGACGCCCGCCGCGATGCTTGCGGCCACGGCGCTTTTTTCCGCCCTTTTGGGTATGGACCCGCTGTTCGGCGTTTTGTCCGGCGGCGTTGCTTTCGGCGCGTTCTTTATGGCGACCGATTACGCGACCAGCCCCCTGACCACGGCGGGCAAGGCACTTTTCGGCTTGGGCGCGGCAATCGTGCTTGTGCTTATCCGCAAGTTCGGCGGATACCCGGAGGGCGTTACTTACGGCATTCTGATGATGAACGCCGTTGTCCCGTACCTGAACAAGCTGCGCGAGAGGAAATACGGGTATGTAAAGAAGGGGGCGAAAAAATGAATAAAGCGATGCTGAAACTCGGCCTTGTGCTTGCCCTTTTCGCGGGGGTGGCTTGCGTGGGCCTTGCGTTTGTGTACAGCCTTACCGAAGAGAGAATCGCGGCGCACGCCCAAAAAGATCTAGACAACGCGCTGAAGGAAATATTCCCCGATTACGACGATTCTGAGCTTGTGACGGAGGAGCTTTCCTCCGCCGACGGGCAGATAAAGATCGATGCGGCCTACGCCATGAAGAAGGGCGGAAACCTTGTCGGCCTGGCCGTCAGGGCAAAGGGCCCCAGCTACGGGGGGGAGGCCATCCTCCTTTCCGGCTTCAGCGCCGACAAGAGGGTGGTCCGCGTTGTGGTTTTGGATTTGAAGGACACCCCGGGGCTGGGCGCGAACGCCGCGGACCCCGCCTACTATGTGGACAAGCCCAAAAAGATCACTTTTCCCGGCCAGTTTGCCGGTAAATCCCTGGACGATGCCTTTGAGGTGAAAGGGGATGTGGTTGCCATCACCGCTTCCACTATTACCAGCGGATCCCTTACCGCCATCGTCAAGGCTTCCGGGGCGGCGGCCTCGGCTTATTTCGCGAAAGGAGGCCGCAAATGAACAAAGCCCTTTCGGTGTTCCTGCGGGGAATCGTGATCGAAAACCCGCTGGCTATTATCATGATTGGCCTGTGTTCTTCCATCGCCGTTACCACTTCGGTGGCAAACGGGATCGGCATGACGGCCGGCATGGTGTTCGTGCTTCTGTGTTCGGAGCTTATCATCAGTTTGTTTCGCAAGGTCATTCCGGGGAACATCCGCATGCCGATCTTCATCGTTGTTATCGCGGCCTTTACCACGATGGTGGATATTATCATGAAGGCGTACTTTCCCGATCTGTCCAAGGCGATGGGGGTTTTCATTCCCCTTATCGTCGTCAACTGCATCATCATGGGCCGGGTGGAGGCTTTCGCCTCGCGGGAGAAGCCCGTCTACGCCGTGCTTGACTCCATCGGCATGGGTATAGGCTACGCCTGGGTTTTAATCGGGATGTCCCTGGTGCGGGAGCTTTTGGGCAACGGCACGATTCTGGGGTTCCAGATTATGCCGGCGGGCTACCAGCCCGTTCTGTTTTTTATCCTGCCGCCGGGCGGCTTTCTTGTGTTTTCCCTGTTCATAGCCCTGAACATCGCCCTGAGGAAACTGTGGCTGCGGCATGAGGCTAGCCGCAAAGGAGGCGCCTGATGCCTGTACTTTTAAAAATTCTTATTGCTTCGCTTCTTATCAACAATATCGTCATCATGCGCTTTATCGCGCTGTGCCCCTATATCGGCATGACGACCGACGTGAAGCAGTCCATCGGCATGGGTATCGCCGTGTCCTTTGTCATGGTTCTGGCCAGCACGGTTACCTGGTGCCTTTACAGTTTTGTGCTGGCCCCCCTGGGGCTGGAGTTTTTGCAGATACTCATTTTTATTCTGATCATCGCGTCCCTCGTGCAGCTTGTGGAGTTCTATCTGAAGAAATCCGCCCCGGCCCTGTACATGGCGATGGGCATTTACCTTCCCCTTATTACGACCAACTGCGCGATTCTGGCCGTCACCTTTGACACGATTTCCAGCGGCTACAATTTTATCGAGTCAATCGTGTACTCGCTGGGAACGGCGGCGGGTTTTCTGCTGGCCATGGTTCTTCTTGCCGGTCTGCGGCAGAGGATACGCAGCTCCGCCGTTCCGCAGTTCCTGAAGGGGAATCCCATTCTTTTTGTGTTGTCCAGCCTGATCGCGACTGCCTTCATGGGCTTCGCGGGGCTGATAAAGTGAGGCCCGTATGTCAATAATAGTTATTACCCTTATTGTTTCCGTGGTTCTGGCCTTCATCATAGGGACGGGCCTGGGTTTTTTCCAGCAGAAGTTCAAAGTGGAGCGCGATCCGAAAATCGATCAGATCCGCGAGTCCCTGCCGGGCGCGAACTGCGGCGCCTGCGGCTTTCCCGGCTGCGATTCCTACGCGGAGGCGGTTGCCGGCGGGGAGGCGCCCCCCAACAAATGCTCGGTCGGCGGCAGCAAGGTTGCCATCATTCTTGCGGAAATCCTGGGTGTCGCGGTTTCCGCCGAAGACATGGTGGCGGTTGTGCGCTGCCAGGGCACGCAGGAGAAGGCGCCGAAAAAGGGCCGCTATGTGGGCATACCCTCCTGCGGCGCGGCAAAGCTTTCCGCCGGCGGCACGAAACTGTGCGCCTGGGGCTGCTACGGCTATGGCGACTGCCAGGCGGACTGCCCCTTTGGGGCCATTGCCGTGGCGGAGGACGGCATTCCCCGCATCGACGACAGGAAATGCACTGGCTGCGGCAAATGTGTTGCAACCTGCCCGCAGAAAATCATCGCCCTGTATCCCCGCAAGGACCGGCAAAGGGTTTTGCCCCTGTGCTCCAACCGCAACATCGTCAAGGCAATGGTGCGGCGCACCTGCGCCATAGGCTGCTTCAAATGCGAGCTGTGCGCGAAAAGCTGCCCGGCAAAGGCGATCCGCATGGAAAACGGGCTGCCCGTTGTGGATTACGGCCTGTG
>JAISXE010000262.1 GCA_031270615.1 Spirochaetia bacterium | reverse complement strand
CCATATTGGAGTATACAAGCGAGGGGGTCATCTCGCTGGACCAAAACAACTGCCTCACAACAATTAATCCCATAGCAGCAAAAGCCCTTAATATAGGCCCGCAATTTCGAACAGAAGATGCTCTCAATGCGTTACCCATACCATCTGAGTTTCTTTATATCGCGCAGAATAACAATGAATATAAAAACCATTTGATAAAATTTAATAATTCGATGTTCAATTTAAACAAAATTCTGATTTTGATCAAGGGAAATATCCAGGGAAAAGTCATAACTTTTCAGGAAATCAGTTCTATCCAGGAATTAGAACACAAAATCCGGACCAAACTGCATAATACCGGCCATTTCGCACGTGCTACATTTACTTCCATTGTTGGACAAAGTAAAATTATGACAGAAACAATAGCCACCGCCCGGCAGTTTAGTATTTTTGACACGAATATTTTATTATTGGGGCAGAGCGGTACAGGTAAAGAATTGTTCGCTCAAAGCATTCACAACAACAGTCTGCGGAAAAAAGGGCCATTTGTGGCGGTAAATTGCGCTGCTATCGCCGAGAGTTTGCTTGAAAGCGAATTATTTGGATATACAGAAGGCGCTTTTACAGGAGCGCAAAAAGGTGGCAAAAAAGGCTTTTTTGAGTTGGCCCACAATGGTACGATCTTTCTTGACGAAATAGGAGAAATACCCCTTAACCTGCAATCGAAATTTCTACGGGTGTTGCAGGAACGTGAAATAATCCGACTAGGTGATGGAAAAATAATTCCCGTAAATATCCGCATAATCGCCGCTACCAATACGAATTTGGAAAACCTGGTTAGCATCGGAAAATTTCGCGAAGATCTGTTTTATCGCCTTGATGTTCTTCGCATCAATATTCCCTCATTGGATGAACGAAAAGAAGATATTCCCTTCCTGATAGATCATTTTCTCCGGCAAAAATTCCCTTACATCAAAATGAGCGAAGCCGCATGCAAAATCCTTTGTTCCCTCAACTGGCCCGGAAATATCCGACAGCTGCTTAACATCTGCGAGCGGCTGGCGATTTTAAACAAAAGCGGGACCATTAGTGACAGGGAAGTATACCAACTTATACCCAACCCTTCACTCGCCTCCACACAAACTGCTCCATGTGTACAAGAGATCTCACAAAAACAAGAGATTGAACGAGTTTTACGGGAAACAAAATACAACCGCTCACACGCGGCTAAACTGCTCAATATGAGCCGATCAACCTTGTGGCGGAAAATGCGTGAATATAAACTATAACCCGAACATCCTCATTCACCATCAGCAAGTTTAAAAAACATGTACGCCTTTTTGACATCTGCGCCAAAAACAAGGTGTGAAGTGTTGTTTGTGTTCTGCTGTTCTAATTCCCTGTAGTCATCCGGCCTGCCTTTAAGGTAACTCATGGCCGCTACGCGCACCGCCGCCCATGCGCCAGGGATTGCAGGGGCGCGAAGCGGCAGCGCCCGCTACAATCCATACCTATAGGAAACAGCCCCACAGAGGCTGATTGCTGCTCGCCCATGCGACCCACGGGCTTTTTGCCAGCAAAAAAGGCGCCCCGAAAACCAAGCGCAGCCCGCTTCCCGTGTTGATATTGTGGCCGCCTTAGGGGTATCGTGTGCGCATGGCGAATTTTTTTGCGGGCGTCCAGGGCGTACTGACGATTCTTCTGATGATTGGCGGCAGCCGGATACTGGCGCGCAGAAACTGGTTTCCCGGCGAAACCATAAAAGTCATGTCGCGGCTGGTCCTCCAGATTTCGATTCCGGCGATGATGCTGTCTTCCGTCACATCGACTTTCACGCGGGCGGATATTATCAGAATGGGACCCGCCCTGATTCTGCCCTTTACGTCCATTTCGCTGCTGTACTGCCTGGGCGTTGTCGCGGCGAGGATTTTCCGCATACCCAAAAGCCGCAGGGGAGTCTTCCGCGCGAACATCGCCTTTTCCAACACCGTTTTTGTCGGCGTTCCCGTCAATGTCGCGCTTTTCGGCGAACGGGCCGCGCCCTATGTGACCCTGTACTACCTGGTAAACACGATTCTGTTCTGGACCATCGGGGTGTACTTCATACGCCGGGACAATGAGGCGGAGAGGGTCCCCGTTTTTTCCCTGAAGAGCCTGCGGCAGATTTTTACCCCCTCGGTGATCTGCCTTTTTATCGCGCTTTTCTGCGTGCTGTGCGGGATCGCTCTGCCCGGCTTCATTCTGGGCAGCCTGAAGTACGCGGCGGCACTGACAACCCCGCTGGCCATGCTCGTTATCGCGGAGGGGCTTGACCTTGGCGCACTGCGCCGCATTGACCGCGAAATCGTTATTGTGATCCTGTCGCGTTTTATTCTGGCCCCCTTGCTGATATTCCTCCTTTTGACAACGATGGACCTTCCGTCTTTGATGAAAAAGGTTTTTCTTGTTACCGCGGGGCTGCCGGTGATGACGCAGATTACGCTAATCGCGAAGGCCTACGGCGCGGACCATGAGAGCGCGGGAACCACCGCGACGGTGACGACGGCGGTAAGCCTTGTCGCGATTCCGGTGTACATGATCCTGTTCGGAGGCCTGTGATGCTGTGGAAGCTGGAACTGCGAAAAAAAATAAAAAACAGGGCCGGGCTGGAAAAATTTTTCCCCCTGCACGAAGAGGAAAAGCGCTGGTTCGGGAAAACCGAAGCCGCCGTTCCAGACGCCGGCGCCTCAAAAAAAACCTCGGCGGAAAAATATCCGCCGCCTTTCCCCTTTCAAGCCACCCCGTACTTTCTCTCCCGCGCGGGGCAAGCCATGGACGATCCCCTGCGGCGGCAGTGCGTCCCCCTTGAGGCGGAACTGAAGTGCCGGCCCGAAGAGCTTCCCGACCCCCTTGGCGAGCTGGCCTGCATGAAGGTCCCCCGCCTTGTCCACCGCTACCGCGACAGGGTTCTCCTTTTGGTAACGGACGAGTGCGCCGTTTCCTGCCGCTACTGTTTTCGCCGCCATTACGCGGGCGGGGGCAGCGGGCCCATACGCGGCAGCGAGCTGCGCGGGGCCGCCTCGTACCTGAAGGCCCACCCGGAGGTGCATGAGCTTATCCTCTCCGGGGGGGACCCCCTTACCCTGGACGACTGCAGGCTCTTCGCGCTTATCGACATCCTGCGCGAAGCCCGCCCCGGCCTTATTCTGCGGCTTTCCACCCGCATGCCCGCGGTACTGCCCTCGCGCGTTACCCGGCACCTGGCCCGGGGCCTGGCCCTCCGCCAGCCGCTGTGGGGCGTCATCCACGTCAACCACCCCCGGGAGCTTACGGAAGAATGCGGCGAAGCCCTCCGACGCCTTGCCTCGGCGGGCGTCCCCCTGGTAAGCCAGACGGTCCTTCTGCGCGGCATAAACGACAGCGAGGCGGTTCTGGAAGAGCTGTTTCGCGGCCTCCTCGCCCGGCGCGTAAAACCCTACTACCTTTTCCAGGCCGACCTCGCCGGGGGAACGGGGCATTTCCGCGTCCCGCTCCGCCGCGGGCAGCACATCATGAAAGCCCTGCGAAGCCGGCTTTCGGCGCTGGCCCTGCCCGAGTACGCCCTTGATCTGCCCGGCGGCGGCAAAGTCCCGCTTACCCCCTCCTACGAAACGGGAGGGGACACGGATTCGTTCTTCTTTGAAAACATTGAGGGCAAGACATACAGTTATCCGAAAGAATAGGAGAAAAAAATGAATTGGGAAAACAAGGACTACCGGCATCTCGTATGGACGGAGGTTTCTCGCGAAAAGGTCTTCGCGACCCCCATTTTTGACGTGTGCGCCGTGCAGCGGAAATCCGGCGCGGGGAAAACCGCGTCCTTCACCCTTCTTGAGTGCGGCGACTGGGTGAATATCGTTCCCCTCGTCAAAAACGACGCGGGCGAAGACTGCTTCCTCATGGTGCGGCAGTACCGGCAGGGCAGCCAGGCCCTTACCCTGGAGTTTCCCGGCGGCCTTGTTGACCGCGGCGAGGATCCCCAAACAGCCGCCCTGCGGGAATTGCGCGAGGAAACCGGGTATGAAGCCGCCGATGTTTTTTTCGCGGGCCGGATCAGCCCCAACCCCGCTTTTATGGCAAACCGCTGCCATACCTTCGTCGCCTCCGGGCTTCGCAAAACCTCGGCCCAGGCTTTGGACGAAAACGAGCTTGTCGACTATGAGCTTGTCCCCGAAACCGAACTCGAAAAAAACATGGGCCTGGGGCTGTACGACCACGCGATCATGGCGGTGGCGTATTTCTGGTACAGCCGCTGGAAAAAAACAAGAAATGCCTGTTCAGGCGGAGAAGAAAACCACTGACCTCACTGACACGTCCAAATAACCGCGCGCTGTGAGCGCGTGATTTGACCAAGCGGCAGGGCGAGAGGCGCTATCAATCTTTAACCGCCCGGCCATCTCGTTGAAATCGGCACACACGCCGGCAAACTCGTCCCTGGCGGCGTAAGCTATGCGGTAATTACGGGCATAAGCATATTGGAAACAAACATACGGCGTTTGACTGTCATCATGCACCTTCGGCGATACCATACC
>JAISXE010000201.1 GCA_031270615.1 Spirochaetia bacterium | reverse complement strand
AAACGCACGCCCATCAGGGCGTGTCTTTGCCCACCCGGCAACAGGGCGAGAGGCCCAAAAACGGTTCTGTCGTATATAAAGGCGACAGGCCGACAAAGACAGACAAAAAACCGGGGTTTCTAAACAACTCTATTGAAAAAAATCTATCCGTGTGGTCCGTGCCGTCAGTGGTTATCTTCCTATCCGTGCTTTTAGCCCAACCAGCCTGCCATGCATGCGCTATTTCCGCGTGCGCATCTTCACGCACAACAGGGCAAAGCCCGAAGACAGATCCTCGTTCTGCACGGCGACGGTATCGGGGACGGCCAGTTTTTTCGTCGTGAAATTCCAGATGCCCTCTATCCCCGCCCGCACCAGAATATCAGCGGCGTCCTGCGCCTGTTCGGGCGGGAGGGTCAGTATCGCGATTTTGATCCCGAAATTGCGGATCTGGATATCCATGCCCGCGGCACTCATGATTGTGATTCCGTGTACCTTGGTGCCTATTTTCCGGGAATTGCTGTCAAAGGCGGCGACTATGTTAAGGCCGTGCAGGGCAAACTCCCTGTGCCCCAGGATGGCGCTGCCGAGGTTGCCCGCCCCCACCAGGGCGGTGTCCTGCAGCGTGTCCCAGCTCAAAAAACGCTCAATCGCGCTTACCAGGGCATCGACGCGGTATCCTTTTTTCGGCCTTCCCACGATACCTGTGATTGTCAGATCCTTGCGGACCTGGATTGACTCCAAATCCAATTCCCGCGCGATGCGCGTGCCGGAAATGTATTCCACCCCTTCGCGTTCCTGCTGATAATCGCGTATTATATCCAGATACGAGGGCAGACGGCGGACCGAAGGGGCCCCCACTATCTTTTTGTTTCTCATTTTCACGCAAAAATAAATCTTCGCCCATAAAAAGTCAAGCGAGCCGGGGCCGCAAGCAGCAATTCCGATTTCGGAAAAAATCAAGGCTTAGTATGGCCTCAACAGGGGATATTAACGATGCTTTTTCATTTTGGGCGTATTTTTGTTTCGTGAGGTTGTTCCAAAACCCGAGAAACCCGTGGGGCGCAAGGGGCTGGTCGCAATTTTGCTTCGCAAAATTGCTGCTCGCCCATGCATCCCGGATTGCAGCGGAAATCCCGCAGGATTTGCATGGCAAATCCGAGGAATTGCAGCGGAAAGCCCGGTTTGCGGCGTTCCGCGCCGCAAATGCGCCAAAATTCCGAATGGTGAAATAATCCTTCAGGGTTTCCTGTTCCCGCGCCTTGATTGACGGGGAGAGGGGGGAAATAGCCGTCGCGGACGCGGAGGATCCCGCCTTTCAGCGAGGAATCGCGGGGGCCGCGCTCAGAACCAGTTGAAGTGTCAAGAGAAGAATAACCACGGACCTCGCCGACCACTCGGACGGGAACGGAATTTCCCTCTGCGTCATTTCTTTATCTGTGTTGTCCGGGGGGTCAGTGGTTGATTTTTTTGGACGCCGCGCGGGCTGGAACCAAAAAAACGCCCGGCTGGCGCCGGGCGTTATACGAAAGCGAAAACACAGGATGCCTTAGGGCTGCTGCTGTTGTCCGCCTGCGGGCTGCTGCTGATCCTGCTCCTCGTGGTGCATCTTCTGGATTTCAAGATAGCGCAGCACCTGGATGTTGCCCAGGCGGCGGAGTTCCGCGTTGCGGCGGGCCTCTTCGCGCTTTTGCAGGATGCCCCACACTCTCTCGTCGTCGATGTCGCGGTCCCCGGTGAGGACGGCCTTGTCGAAGACAATGCTGATGTCCTTGATGTAACCGATGAAATCATCCCCTTCGTGCATGCCGTCCCGGTAAATCCTGATGCCAAGCAGTTTGACCATCGGGGCGGTTTTGGGGTAGAGGGGGTAGGCGCGCAGGCTGCGGTTGCGGACCTCGAGAATGTAGTTGGGGTTCTCCCATTTGAGCGGTTTCCAGCCGTCAAACTCCAGGTGGCCCAGAAGGAGTTCCTGCTCCTGGTTACTGGCGTCTTTGATGATGACGCTGATCTTGTGGGGGAAGTTCAGGCCGTGGACGTTCATGGTCAGGCTTTTCAGCACGCCGACGTTTTTCACGACGCCGATGTTGGTGAACATATCGCCCTTGCCTTTGTCTTCCTCGGCGACAGTCAGCGCACCGTCCCCGCCCATGGTGGTTTTGTCCTGGTAGGCGGGGATTTCAAAGGGTGGTTTGATGAACGCCCACGCGTTGTACATTTCCGTAGGGAAATGTACCCGCACGCCGAGAACATATTTCCCGGGGAAATGCGATTCAGGAGCATCCTCCCGAACCTGGGCCTGTCTCGCCAGAGAGTATTCCTGGTTTACAACAGTGCGAGAAGACGAGGACAACAGAATTTCCCAGTTTTTGATTGCCAGAGAGGTCTTCATCATGGCCCGGTCCTGTTCGGAGAAACTGGAACCGGCCTCTTTACTGAAATCAACGATGGTGCGCTGATTTTCCTGGTGATCGCCAATGTTGGGATCGGTAATAGTAAAGTCGGCCGAGAGCTGATCGAAATCGATCAGAACTTCTTCATCTGCGGCAACAATGCCGGCCATCATGAATGTGGTGATAAGTATGGCTATAACACGTTTCATTGCATGCTCCTTTAACATGTCAGAGATACATATACTATTATACAAACAGTATTTTTTTTGTCAACGTTTTTTCGCAGGTTTTTATGTTCTTTTTTTGCAAGCCCTGCAAAGCCTTTTGGGGCCTCATTTCATCCTCCCCCTGCCAAAACCGTTCATTCGCCGCGCCTGCCCTCCGCCCATGCGGCCTGGGCTGGTCACTCGCTACGCTCATTGCTCGCCCATGCGGCCTGAAAAGAAGGCGTTCCGGGGAGCTGGCCGTTAACCGTGACCACGACGCCGGAAAGCTCCCGGAAGTTGAACAGCACGGTCCGCCGTATGGCGGCCATGAGTTCCTCAAAACTCAGGCGAATCTGGTTATCAGGAAACAGTATTTCCGGGGAAAAGTCAAGATAGGCCGCCGCGTCCCGGACAAAAACCGATCTCAGGCGCGTGCCCTGCGGGAAGACATTCGTGTGGCGTATGTCCATGGGGCCGAGCATCATTTCGCGGACCAGCAGCTCGACGTTCCTTTCGGGGCTGTCCTGGCGGTGGATGCGCCGGGGTTCCCCCGTCAGGCCTTCCTGCGCGGATTCGGGAAAGAAGATGAGGCAGTTTATCCGCGCGCGGCCTTCCCAAAGGAAAAAAGCCAGCGCCCCAAAAAACAGCAGGAAAAACGCCCCCGAGGATGCCAGAATGTTTTTTTGCGCGCCCGAAAAAGAACTCACGGAACCAAAACCCCTTCCCCTTCAAACTGCCGGATAAAAACTTCTATGCCACTATAGATTGCCTGGGCTATCTTCCGCAAGTGGTTTCTGTCGCACAGGAGCCGCGCCTCCCCGGGGTTTGTCACAAAGCCGATTTCCACCAGCACCGAAGGCATTTTGGCTTTGCGGACAACGAACCAGGACTCGTCTTTGAGGCCCCGGTTTTCCGACAGGCCGCCGAGCATCCGGTCAAAGCCTTTCAGGATGCTTTGGGCCAGGGAGATGCTTTCGCGGGTGAACTCCTCCTCGCGCATGACGTTCATGATGGGCAGGATTTCCCTGCTGTCCGTGCCGAGGTCCTCTTCGGTTAAAAGGTTGCGCCGGTAGGTGGAGGGCAGATACCATACCTCGTAGCCTTTGGCTTTGGGGTTCAGCGAGGCGTTCGCGTGGATGGAAACGAAGACAATGGCTTCCTCCTCGCGGAGCCTTACCGCGTGGGCTTTTTCCGGCCTTTCCTCAAGCGTGAGGTAGGTGTCGTCGGTGCGGGAGAAAACGATTTGCCGGTCGGGGAAGCCTTTTTTCAGCAGCTCCCCCAGGAGGAGCGAGGTGTCCAGCACCACGTCCTTCTCGTTGACGACCAGGGTTTTGCCGTTTGCCGTGTGGCGGCCGATTGTGCCCGGGTCCTTTCCCCCGTGGCCCGGATCGATGAATATGGCGCCGATGCGCGGGCCGCTGGGCCTGTGCGGGAAGAAAATGTCGCGCAGGACTTTCTCCGTCGCCTCCGGGATGAGGAGCGTCCCGTTGTTTTTCCGCAGGGCCTCGCAGGGGATTTTGCCTTCGCTGTCCAGGACGAGCCAGGGTTCGCCGAGCCTGAAGGACACGGTTTGGTAGCCGAAGGAGAGCCTGCCCGTTTCCAGATACGGCTCCCACGAAAGCTCCACGCCGGACTCGTCGAGGAACTTGACCAGGGCGCGGCTTTCGGCGGCGTCCAGCCCGGCAACGGGGAAAAAGCATAGGCAAAGACAGAAAAGAAGGACGGCGCGGAAAAGACAGGAACCACGGACGCCACAGACACAGAAAAGAAGGACGCCGCGGACTGAAGAAAAAAGGCCGCCACGGAGTTCACGGAGGGCATGGGGAAAAGAGGAAAATTTTCTATGCTTTTTCATGGCTCCTCCGCGAAACTCCGTGTTCCTCCGTGGTTTTCTTTGTTTTGTGTCCGTGTTTTCCGTGTGGTCAGTGGTGGAATTCCTCCGGCCTAGTCCCGCGCGTCCCATTCTTTTATTCTCTTACATACATTTTCGGCGGTTTTTTCCTGTTCAAGAGTGTCGAGGACCCACAGGGCGCCCTGAAGGCCGCCGCGCACGAGGGCCTGCCAGAAGACCCTGCCCGGGACAAGGCTGTGCGCCCAGGCGGGCGGGTCCCGTTTCTTCAGGGCCGCGGCAAGGGCCGCCAGGGAGGCGCCCAGGCTGCGGTGGTTCCAGTCCTTCAGCCCCCGCGCCTCCCCGCAGTCCAGGGCCGCGACGCGGAAGGCCCCAAGGGAAAGGCTTTGCCCGCTTCCGGGGGAAAGCCAGGGGGGCAGCTCTTCGATGCGGCGGGCCAGGCTTTCCGGCACGGCGAAGGCGGGGGGCGGCCAGGGGCGGTTCCCGAAGAGGAAGGCCCGGGTTTCCCGGTTTCCCGCTTCCAGGCGCACCAGGATGAGGGAGGCCGCCTTCTGGGCCGCGGCAACGGCGCCCGCGCGCTCCGGCAGGGCGGAAATGACGTTGCCGCATTTTTCCACGTTGTTTTCCGGGAATTTGAGGGGGGAACCCGCTTCCGCGCGGGTAAAGACATCCTGGACGCCGGGAACCCCAAGCGCCCGGTCCAGCCCCCCGATGCCCGCCGCGGTGCCGGGAATGGAGATGAAGGCCCGCTCCGCCGATGTCCACGCGCGGCGGGGGCTTAAATCCCCGGGGGCCAGGCCGAGGGCGATATTCATGGCGGCCCCCGTGATATCCACGCCGCAGGCATAGGGGCAGGTCCAGCCGGACATGTAGCCCCCGGACAGGCGGGCCGCTATTTCGCCGACGACCGCGCCGCCGCCGGTGTGGAAAATGTCTCCCTTGGCGGCCCCGTTGTCGATGCCGAGGGCCTCGATGCCCTGGCGGAAGACCTCCTCCACATCCGCGAGGACTTTTTTCCTGGCGCGGGAAGGGAAGGTGTGGCCCAGCTCCACAAAAAACGGGGGAAAATGGATGTGGCGGTCGGCGATGCCGAAGGCGTGGATCCGCCCCTGCCAGACAAGGGCGTCGACGCTGAACTCCGGGCCGTTTATGAACTCTTCCACGATGACGCTGCCGGAGCGGGAAAAGGCCAGGGCTTTTTCGCAGGCCGCTTTGAGGCCCGAAGGGTCCTGGACCATTTGGACGCCCCGGGCGCCCATGTTGTCCACGGGTTTGACCACCGCGGGGAAGCTGCCGGGAAAGGCGGGGAGGCGGTCCAGATCGCCGCGGCGGCAGGAGATGAAGGCCGGGCCTGGCACTCCCCGGAGGGCGAAAAGCTCCCTCATGCGGGCCTTGTCCGTGGCGTTTTGGGCGACTGCCAGGGGTATGCCGGGAAGCCCGAGGTTTTCCGCGATAAAGGCGACGGATACGGAAAAATCGGTCCCCGCGGTGAAAATGCCGTCAAGGCCGCTTGTTTCCTGGTAGAACCGCGCCCGTTCCAGAAGGGTTTCCCGGTCCCTGAGGTCGACCGGCTCGAAAATGTCGGCGATGCCGACGCCGGGCGCGCGCGGGTTGCCGTCCATGGCGATGACCCGCCAGCCTTTTTTCTTTGCCGTGCCCAGGGCGGGGATCTGCATGGTTCCCGCGCCGAGGATCATGATGGTTTTCTGCGTGCCGCTCATGGTATTTTCTCCGCGTATACCTCAAACGTGTCGCCAAGCCCGAAAAGACGGCTTAAGGCGGCGCAGCCCCCGCGCCGGAAAAGGAGGCGGGCAAGGCGGGGGAAGCGCTCGGGGTGGTGGCCCGTGAAACGGATTTTCCTGGCTTGCAGCCCGAAGCGTTTCAGGACGCGGCGGGCCACGGGGGCGCTCCAGACAGTGTAATGGTCCGGGGGGCTTTTTTCAAAGAAGGCGCGGGGGGAGAAGAGGCCGCTCGCCCCCCTGGCGTTGGGCGTGGAAAAGGCGAGGAGGCCGCCGGGTTTGAGCAGGGCGGAGGCCCGGCGGAGCATGAGATCCGCGGCGCGGAAGTGCTCGACGACGAACCACAGGGTAACGATGTCGAAGGGGCCGCCGGGGGCGATTTCGGCTTCGTCCAGGGAAAGGAAATCCCCGCAGGCGGCCGGTATGCCCAGGGTTTCGCGGACGTGGCGCACGGCCTCGGGGGCTATGTCCAGGCCCCGGACAGCGCAGCCGGCCTCGCGGGCCGCGCCGAGGAAGGGGCCGTAGGCGCAGCCGATGTCCAGGAGGGTTTTCCCTGCAAGGCCGCCCAGG
This sequence comes from Spirochaetia bacterium, assembly GCA_031270615.1. GTDB lineage: Bacteria > Spirochaetota > Spirochaetia > DTKZ01 > DTKZ01 > JAISAF01. The sequence goes on along the minus strand of JAISXE010000201.1, from coordinate 4,716 downwards.
AGGGAGGCAAGAACGCCGAGCCTGCGGCGGGCAAATCCCGCGATGGCGGGGAAATCCTCAAGGTAGGTTTTCCCGTACTGGCGGCGGTAGTCCTGGAAAAAATAGTCTGTGCCGTAGCGGACTTCTTGGCCGGAAAAGCCTTCCCGGTAGATGATTGCGCAGGAGGCGCAGCGGAAAAAGGAGGCGCTGGCGTCCCGGTGCAGGGGCCGCCGGGCCGCGCCGCCGCAGACGGGGCACAGCGGGGGGGAGGCGGGGGAAAAGCCTGCAAGAAGAGAAGCGAGGCCCTTTTCGCGCGGTTTTTTTTCCCCAATCCGGGAAAGGGCGGCGCGGGGATTGGCTTGTATTTTTTTCAGCCTGCTTTTTGGGATTTTTTTGATGCCAAACGAATAGAAGCCGGCTTTCCGCGAAAGTTTTTCGTGGTAGGGGCCGGGGTTGACCAGGAGGGGGATGCCGCCGGATTTCAGGACTTCGTAGGGGCTTGTCCCGAAGGAGGTGAGAACGCAGTCGTGGTTTTCAAAGAGGGGGCGGAGGTCGTCCAGGCCCAGGTATATGCGGCTTGGGCCTTCGGGGGGGGGCTGCCTGAAGGCTGGGCCTTGCACGATGCCGATGTCCTCCGGCCGGAAGACCCCCGCAAGGGCTTCCAGGGCGAGGCGCGTCAGGTTTTCCGGGTCCTCGCCGCCGAAGGACAGGAGGGCGGTTTTGAGGCTTTCGGGGACGCGCTGCGGTTTTTGGGGGCCTTCCGCGATGAGTCCTTCGCCGCTGATGTTGGCGGGGTTCCGGCGCGAGAGGCGGGGGAAGGTGTCGATGAGGAAGGAAAAAAGGGGGCGCGCCGGGCCGCCTTCGTCGAGGCCGAGCGTGGGCCGTCCGCCTGAAAAGCGGTAGAAGATTTCCCGCGAGGTTTCCCGCAGGTCAAAGAGGATGTAGTCCCAGTCCCCTTCGTGGTTTTCGGTGAGGGCCTGCCCGCCGAGCACGCCGGGGAAGCGCGCGGGGATTTCTTCCCTGCCCCAGGCGTTGTCCTGCGCCCGGGGGACGAGGATGCGGGAGGCGGGGTCAAAGAGGGGCAGGAGTCGGGCGCAGCGGCGCAGGTGGCCGGTGCCGCCGTTTTTCTTGAGGGACGGGACGAGGAGGGCTTTTTTCATTTTAAAACAACCACGGGCCGCGCGGAGGGTGCTGGCGGCAGGGAGAAGGGGAAAAAATTTTCGTTTTGGGTTCCGGGACTCCGCGGGAGTCCGCGTTTTGCGCGTGGTCCGTGCGGGGTTATAACCGGGACTTGCGCGGCCCTTTGGCGCGCCAGGGATTGGAGCGGAAATCCCGCAGGCCCGCCGGGGGCGGGCCGAGGAATTGGAGCGGAAAGCCCGGTTTTTTGCCCGCAGGGCAAAAAAGGCGCCCATAAAGAAGGGGCTTCGGCTTTATTCGGCATGGCTGGCCTCCTGGCTGCGGATCCATTCGGTGAGGTCCTTGAGGGGGATGGGGCTGCCTTTGTAGAGGGCGGCGAAGAGGGGGATGAGGCGGTCGAGGTCGCTTTGGGTGTCAACGGTGAGGGAGTGGCGGCTTTGGAATTCCTTCGGGGCCAGGGGGCGGTGCAGGGCGAAGCTTTGGGGGTTGCGGTACAGGTAGGGGGTGACGTGCTCGTGGTCGTAGGGGTCGGGGCTTTGCCTGCGGGCAAGGTGGAGGCATTCGGGGCGGACGATTTCGACGCCGCAGCCGATGGGGAGGCCGAAGTAGCCGGAGTAGTCCGCGCGGAGTCTGCGGTGCTGGGCGAGGAGCCGGGTGGCCATTTCCCAGGAGACGAGGGGGTTGTCGCCGGTGGCGCGGATGAGTGTGTCCACGGGGAAGGCGGAGAGGGCGGCGCAGTAGCGGTCCAAAACGTCGGTGGGGGCGCCGACGAAAAGCTGGAATCCGGTTTGGCGGGCGAGGGGCGAGAGTTCCGGGGCGCTGGCCGGGTCGGTGAGGAGGGCGTGGACCTGGGCGGGGATTTTTTTGAGGCTTTCCATGGCGTGCAGGAGGAGGGGCTTGCCTGCCAGCGGCAGGAGGGCTTTGCGGGGGAGCCGCGTGGAGGCCAGCCTGGCTTGGAGGAAAACGCCGGTCATTCGGGGCTGGCCTCCCAGCGGCTGGTGACGCTGAGGGCGTCTTTTTGGAAGCGGGTGGAGTTTTCGCGTACCCACTGCCGACAGAGGCGGAACTCGGCGAGGGCGGTGGGCAGGCCGCAGCCGGAGTGCAGGAAGAAGGGGAAAAAGGCGGGGCGCGGCAGGCAGCCGCCTTGGGGGCCGACGCGGACGGCGAGGTTTTTGAGGAAGAATATCCTGTAGCCGCGGTCCGCGCCGGTGTCTTCCGCGGGGGCGGTTTCGCTTGCGGTTACGCGAAACAGGCGGCTGGAGAGGATTTTTTCGCCCCAGAGCAGGGCGCGGAGGCCGAAGTCGGCTTTCTGCCACCAGGGGTTGCGGATGCCGGGGTCATAGCCTCCAAGCGCGAGGAATTTTTCGCGGGAGTAGATGCCGCAGTAGTCGTAGGGGAAGAGCGTGGGGGCGGTTTCCCGTGTGGGGAGGATGGAGAGGACTTTGAGTTTTTTTTTCTGGAGGGCGGGGATTTGCAGCACGGGCATGGATTCGTTTTCCTTGCTGTAGAACCAGGGCGCGGCGCACAGGATTCCGCTGCCCGGGATGTCGCGCACCGCGCTTTCGGGGAAGCCGGAGGGGGAGGCTTTCATGTCGCTCCAGAGCACGGCGGCAAGCGGGCCGCGGGCTTCCTGCATTGCGACGTTGATGCACTCCCCGGGGCTTAGGGCCCGCTGGAAGAGGATGAAGCGGACGCGGGGGAATCTCGCGGCAAGGGATTCTATGACCCAGGCGTTGCCGGGGTTTTCCAGGCAGATGATTTCGTCGGGCCGGAGTTTTTCGAAATCCTCCAGGGCGTCGGCGCGGCTTACGGTGCTGCCCCGGTTGAGGAGTATGAGGGAAAAGCGGCTGCCGCCCCGGCCCTGGCCGGCCGGCCCGCCTACGACTGTGTAGGTGGAGGTTTTAGAAGTTCCAGGTGTAGTATTCATCGCAGTTCCCGCAGATTCCGGTATGGTTTGCGCACAGGTGCTGGCGGTAAAAACCGCCGCCCTTCTCCCAGATGGTTTGGATGTCGTCGGCTATCAGGTTCCCCAGGAGGGTGCTTTTGTGGAGGTCCTCGCGGCACAGGGGCACGCTGCCGTCCAGAAGGACGCACAGGTCCCGCCGCAGGTGCCGGCAGGGGAATCTGTCCAGGGGCGAAAGGTCGGTTACTTTGCGCTGGGGGAGGAAACCGCAGAACCAGTCGTACTTCTGGATGATGAGGCGCGGGGTTTTTTCTTTCCACGCGCGGTAGAAGCTTTCCAGTGTTTCCTCGTTTTCGGCCATGCGCAGGGCCTGGACATACGCGGTGCCGGGGAATTCGGCTATGAGCATTTCCGCGCGCGCGCGGGCCTCCTCCCAGCCGGCGCCTCTGAGCATGGCGTACTGCTGCGGCCCGGCGGCGTCAAGGCTGACTACCCAGGTGAGGCGCGGGCCCAGCATGGCGGCGCACTCGCGCACCACTTCGTCCTTCCAGCCGATGCCGGAGGTTTCCACGAGGAGGCTCAAGGCGGGCCTGTCCGCGACTGATTTGGCGAGGCGGGTGAATTCCGGGTGGAAGGAGGGTTCGCCCCACAGGGAGACGCCGATGACGGCGTCCCCGCAGAAGTCGGCGGCTTTTCGCGCGATGAGGTCGAAATCCCCGGGGGCCATGCGGCGGCTTCCGCCGACGTTGCCGAAAAGCGGGTAGGGGCAGGACAGGCAGGACTGGGGGCAGCCTTCGGTTATCTGCACGCCGATGAAGGCGGGAAGGGTGCGCAGGACCTCGGGGGTTTTTTCCAAAAGGGACAAAACCGCCTCGCTTGCGGGCGGCTGCCCCTGCGGCAGGCTTTCGGCGGTTCTTTCGCATAACAGGTGGCCCCTCTTCGTGCCGCAGGTGAGGCTGGCGCGAAGGATGCGCAGGTCCCTGGGCGAGAGTTCTGTTTCCAGGTCGAAGGCGTTTATGTCTTTCTGGATAAGGGCAAAAAGCGTTTCCCGGTCCAGCGGCGGGCCGTCCTGGCACAGGGCGGCGAGGGCGGGCAGGGTCCGGGCGGCGAGGATTTCGGGGGCCAGGCCCTCGGGGTAGCCGTCGGCAAAGGTGTAATGCGCGTAATATTTGGCATGGTTTTCCAGCATCCTGGCTGTCAGGCCTGCGTCAAGAAAGGGGCTGTCGCCGAAAACATAGACAAGGTTGTCATACCCCTGGGAGAGTTCCCGCAGGGCCGCTATCAGGCAGGCCGCGGTGGCGGACTCCATCCGCGTGTAGGGGAAGCCGGGTATCCCGCCGCCGGAGCTGCCGATGAAGGCGATGTCCTTTTTGGGGACAATGCTTCCGGCATAGTCCAGGACCCATTCCACGGCGGGCCGGCCGGCAAGAGATCGCGGGAGGAACCCTCCGTCCATGATGTTGATGACAACGCGATTGGGCATATAGTTAGTATATTATCGGAAATTCGGAGGAAGGGTTAAGGGTTGGGAATTAGGCGGGTTGGCAAAACCCTTACCTGTTTCGCGGCGCTTTTTTTCTTTGCGGCCCGCGCAGGGCATTTATTTTATCAGCAGGCACATTTATTGTCTCCGCGATCTCCTGGGCGGTCCAGCCCTTTCGCAAAAGGTTCCGCGCTATCTCAAGGGCTTTTTTTTC
>JAISXE010000169.1 GCA_031270615.1 Spirochaetia bacterium | reverse complement strand
GCTCCAATTCCTCAGCCTGCCTGCGGCAGGCTTGCGGGATTTCCGCTTCAATCCCTTGTGCCCCACGGGCTTTTGCGCTTCGCGCAATCTAATTCTATAGTGTGAGGGTAAACGCCGATACCCTGGCCTGGGGCCTTCCTTCCCCTGCCCTCCTGTGATAGACTATTTCCATGGCGTGCCTTTTTATCGTCGCGACTCCCATCGGGAACCTGAAGGACATCAGTCTGCGGGCATTGGAATGCCTGAAAGGGGCGGACCTTGTTGCCTGCGAGGACACGCGGCGCAGCCTCAAGCTGCTGAACCACTACGGCATAAAAAAACCCCTTATGAGCTGCCACGCCCATAACGAGGGGAAAAGCGCTTCCCGCGTTGTGGCGCTCCTGCGGGAGGGAAAGGACGTCGCCTACCTCAGTGACGCGGGGACCCCGGGGATAAGCGATCCCGGCCAAAGGCTTGTCCGGCAGGCCCGGGACGCGGGGTTTCCCGTTGTCCCCCTGCCGGGGCCTTCGGCCTTCGCGGCCCTGGCAAGCGTTTCCGGCTGCGCGGGGAAAACCCTGGTTTTTGAAGGTTTTTTAAGCCCCAGGCCGGGCCGCCGCAGAAGCCGCCTGAGGGAGCTTCTGGACAGTGGCGAGGCCTTTATCCTGTACGAATCGGTCCACCGCATTATTAAGCTATTGGCGGATCTTGCCGATCTTGAACCTGAAAGGGTGGTCCTGCTGGGCAGGGAAATGACGAAGGAATTCGAGGAGTACCTTGAAGGCCCGGCAGGGGAAATCCTGCGGGAAGCCACGGGAAAAAACCTGAAAGGCGAGTTTTCGGTACTTGTCTTTGGCAGGAAAAAGAGTTAAAATTACAGTGCTAGACGCCGATATGTAGAATGAGAGATAAGAAAGGAAGGGTTCGGTAATGACTATTGACAGACTTGGGCCGGTAGATCCTGTTTCAAAATACAAAAACCTTGGAAAAACCTCCCGCGCGCCATCCGTCCAGGGGAATGATTCCATTGACGTTTCGGAAGAGGCAAAGGCGAAGGCCGAGCTTCTGCGGATGGCGGAGATAGTCCGCGCAAACGCCGATATTCGGGAAGATCGCGTGGCCGAGGCCAAAAAACGTCTTGAGGACCCCAACTATATCAACGATGCGGTTACGGGACTCGTGGCGGAACGGATCATGGACATATTCGGCGTTTGAAAACGCTGCCTGCGGGAAAAGCGGGAACTTGGTCTTGGTACAGGCGGAAGATGGCGGCATCCTTCCGCTATTTTTTTAAATAGACTTGTTCAAGAACCTGAGGTTTCCAAACAACTCTAATACGAAACGGGGAGCATGACAATGGCGGAATTATCGTTTACTTTTCCCGGGAAATTTTTTTTTGGGAGCGACGTGCTCAATCTGCTCGGCCCCCTTGCCGCGTCCTTTGGGACGCGGGCAATGCTCATCGCGGACGCGGCCCTGCACGAGAACCGCCACATTGAACGGATCCAGGATATTTTAAGGAAAAAAAACATAGACTGCATCCTGCTCGACGACGCGGTTTCCCCCGGGACGCGCAGAACCATCCAGAATATCCTGGACTTCGCGCAAGCCTCCCGCACCCAGATTTTCCTTGGCCTGGGCGGCACCAGCGTGCTCAACATAGCCAGAAAAACCGCCTGTCTCGCGGCCGGGCAGAAAAACCGGGAGGGGCTTCCCGTCCCCCTGCCGTATATCGAGCTGCCCACGGTTTTTCGCAACCCCTACCTGATTGCCGGCTCCTATGTAGACACCGACCCCGCCACCCGGCGGCCCGTCCTTGCCCCAAGCGCGGAAGGGCTGCCCAAAGCGGTCTTTATGGATCCCAGCCTCAGCTCCGGGCTTTCCCCAAAGTTTACGGGAACCCTCATGCTCGACACGCTTCTTCTGGCCCTGGAAGGCTATCTGTCGGGGAACGCGAATTTTTTCTCCGACGCCCAGTTCCTGACGGCCATAAACCTTTTGGGGGACGGCATCGCGGAGGCCATCCGCGGCGTCAAAGACCTGCGCCCCAGGGTCAAGGCATCCCAGGCGGGAGTCCTGTGCGCCTTCGGAATCAGCGTCACGGGCCTCGGTGTGGGCAGCACGCTTTCCCTTGCCCTGCACACCCTGTTCAACGTCCCCAAATCCTGGGCCGCGGCGGTTCTTCTGCCCCATGTGATGGACATCCTCGCCGAAAGCAGAACCGAGAGAATGGCGACCGCGGCGAAAATTCTGGGCGAAGACGCCTTCGGCCTTGAAGCGCAGGAGGCCGCCCGCCTTGTTCCCGCGCGGGCGCGCAGGCTTATCGCGCAGATGTTCCTGCCCGGACGCCTGCGGGATTTGGGCCTGAAGCTGAACGAAATCATTGACGCCGCGGAGGCCGCCTGCGAGTTCGACGTGTCAAACCGCCTGCCCATGCCGGTCGACAGCCTCTACGATTTACTCAAGCGCGCGTACTGACCCGCCGCGCGGGGGCCGCACATCATCACCGTCCGGGGGGAGGGAAAAGCGGTGGCCCTTTCTCCTATTTACGGATACTTCTAAGTGCCTGGCCGGGGTTTCAATTTGCCCTGGCCGGAAAGATTGACAAGCTGAGGGGCAAGGCCGAGCCGGACAAGGGTTTCCCTTCCTGATTTGTTGTAATATTCTACCTTTTCAGCCGTGGTCATTCCGGCTGTTTCATCCTGAAGCATTAACCGAATAGCATGAATTTCTTTTATGGGTTTCATGGCCCCGGCCATATCCGGGTCATTGAGAATCCGGGGATCTTTCAAATAGTCCTTTACTGTCTTCATAAGGCTAATACCTCCGCTGGTTTATAAATACCTATGCCCTTATAGTTTTCTCTGACATTAACCCGCCGGACCCGTTCAATAGTCCAAGCCCTGGCAATGTGGCTAAAATTCAGGCTCACTATAAAATCTAAGCCGTTGACCGCCGTAATGGCAATGTGGGCCGCGTCCGTTCCATACGCCGGAGGAATAGCCCCTTCCTGAACATAAAGCCCCGCAAGCCGCTCCACCTCATCGGTAACATCAAGAAGTTTAACCTCGAAATCCTTTACAAGGGCCTCCATGTTTTCGCGTTTTGACGGAACCGGCTCTCTTGCTATCTCGTTTGTTGCATAGGGAGAAGTATACGGCTCATATTTCCCGGACTTCATCAGATCAAAAATACGGCGGACTTGGGCTTTATAAATCCGGTAACTTGGCCATAGCCTGGTTTCGTAGTAAAAGCTGAACATCGTGGTCTCAAGATAGACTTTCGGAACGCTCATATCCCTTCCCCGGTGTCGGTCATCTCAAAAGTGATGATTTATCCCCGCCTTTTTCATGATCTGGTTTGCCATGTGCCGAGACTTTCTTTTCATACTCCGCCATGATTTATATATGTACCCCGGCAAGCCGTTCTGCCTTGAAGTTGATTTTAATGTCCCAGGTCAATAAAACAGTGCATTCGGTCATATCTCCTCCCGGTTGAATAGATTTGTTCAAGAACCTGCCGGTTCTCTCACAAGTCCTGCGGAATTTGCCGCTATTCCCATAAATCCCCTAGACCAAAATATACACCCGTGCATTTTATACCGTCAATATAGACAAGGCCAGCGCATATCAGGGATTCTTTTCGGTTTCATAACAAACTCCTGTGTGTGATTTTTTTCGGTATCCGGGCGGCGCGGATCGCGGCATGGGGGAAAATCCAAGTTGAAAGGGGAAAAGAGGTGAAGCGCGGGGAAAATTCCCTTTTTTTGTCCGTGCTTTCCGCGTGGTCAGTGGTTTTTCCTTTCTTTGGCAGCCCCTGGGCCGCGCAAGGGATTGCAGCGGAAATCCCGCAGGATTTGCACGGGCAAATCCGAGGAATTGGAGCGGAAAGCCCGGTTTTTTGCGCGAAGCGCAAAAAATGCGCCCAAATTCCACTGGATCGCCTTCTTCGTCCTCCCTTCTCGCCAGTGAGGGCAACGGTTTCAGAATTTGTAGGCGAGGAAGGCTTTGAGGCTCCAGGCCCAGGCGCTGTCGTAGCCGTCGGAGGCCCAGCGGTTGTAATAGCGCAGCTCAAGGCCCAGGCCGGTATCCTGCGCGAGGGGCGCCTCCAGCGTGGAGGTAAAAATATCCACGGTGTCCGTCCAGCCGGAGCCGTCAAGAACGCGCAGCCAGTAATACATATAGTGCAGGCTGAGGGAGAAATAATCGCAGGCGTAGGACAGGCCTAGTTTGTAGGCCCAGCCGGTGTCCTTGGTGTCGTAATTGTTTATTTCCCAGTGGCTGTAACGGGAATCCATGATGCCCAGCACAACCCCGTACAACTGCCCTTTGAACTCAAGGGCGCCAAGCCCGTCAAAGGGGACAAGCATCTGCAGCCCGGCCCCGGCCCCGTTGGCGGCAAATTTGTAGACAAGGTTTTCCAAATAGTCGAACTGCTGGTACAGGCCCAAAAGCATCCGTGCATCGTCGCCGGGGTACAGTTTGAAGCCGCAGAGGATCGCGTCCGCGAAGATATCCCCGGAGGGGTTGGCCCAGTCAGGCTCGCCGTCCGTTTTTACTTGGAAAAAATCGTAGGGCGCGTAGAAATCGCCGCCGGCCCAGGGATCGCCATAGGCAATATTGACGCCGATGTAGGCGTGGGGGTAGCCGCTGAAGCGCCCGTCGTCGTCATGGGTGTAGTTTGCCCCGGCGCGCAGGGTAATATCCACGGGTGTGCGGGGAAGCCGGTTTCTTTCCGTAAAGGGTTCGCCGAATACGGTTTCGTTGATTTTGTACATGGGGTTCACCACCCAGGCGGCAAATTCCCGAAGGAATTTCCGCGCTCCTGTGTCGTTTGAATTGGAAAAGGCCACGGCGAGCCTGTAGCCGGCTTCCCCGAAGGCCGCGCCCCCCATGGTGGTGATGATCAAATCGTTCGTGGCGGGGGTGTCCCTTTCGGCGAAGTATTCCCAGACAAAACTGCCAAAGCCGGCAAACACGATGGACTCCCAGTAGGAGAAGCCGTAGGCCCGCGCCCCCGTGTAGTACATCCCCCCGTGGTAGGGATGGAGTATCTGGTTGGTGAAAAAGTCGCTGTTGTCCCATTCCGCCCCCTCTTTCAGGTTGTTTTTCCATGTCGTGGGGCTTACCCGCGCGTAAGGCTGCATGATGATGTAATCGTAGCCCCAAATCGAGAGGTTGGCGGCCATTCCCTGCGCGAGGGCCATCGGAAAATCCCGGCCGTATTCTTCGGGGGGCGTTTCATCCTGGTTTTCCGCCGGGGGGGGTGCGGCGGATTCGGCGGATTCG
>JAISXE010000064.1 GCA_031270615.1 Spirochaetia bacterium | reverse complement strand
GCGCCAAAATTCCGAATCGGAGTGAAATTATAAATGGGTTTTGGAACAGGCTCTCGTAAAAACCGCATTTCTTGTGATTTTCGTTTTGAAATCGGAATTGCTGGCCTGCGCCGCGCGCGCTTTGCATTTTTTAAGTTTTGTAGTATAATTGAACGTGGAGGATTTGATGAAAAAAACATATATATTTCTGTTGGCGGCGTTGGGCGCTTTTTTGCTTTTCTCCTGCGCGACAACGCCGGAAACCGTCGATCTGATGACGGCGCAGACCAGGGCGACTGCCGCGAGGGAGAAGGCGCAATCGGAAAAGGCCGATCTTGCGGCAAAGGCTGAGTTCGCGACGGCGCAGGCCGCGTACAAGGATGCCGAGGGGCTTTTGCCTGCGGGCGGTCCTTCCGCCATCGAGAAATTCCTTGAGGCGGAACGTCTTTTTCTTGCCGCGCGCGATGCCGCCATCGCAAAGCGCGATGAGGCCCGCAAGCAGCTTGAAAAGGCAAAGAGCGACATTAAGGCTGTGGAAACGGAGGCCGAGGCTCTGCAGCGCGAACAGGGGGGTGCCAAATGAAAGGATTCGTTATTTTTTTCCTGCTGGTTCTGGTGTGCGTGGGCGGGGCGTTTGCCCAGTCGCTCCAGGACAACGAGGCGTATAAACAGTCCCTCGAATTCACCCGGCTGTCGGAACAGGCTCTGGCGGCGGGCAATTATGACGCGGCCCGCGAATTTGCTTTAAAGGCCCAGGAAAGCGCGGCTTTGTCGAAAAACTATATCGAAGAGATGCTTGCCGCCTACAGGGCGCGCACGATCCTGAACGCCGCGCGGGGGCGCATCACCCTGGCGGAACGTTTCAACCTCAAAAACCGCAACGCGAACCTGTACGAATCCGCCACTTCGTTGTACCGGCAGGCGGAAGGGGAGTTCGGCGCGAAGGACTATGCCAAGGCCACTGACGACGCCCGGCAGGTTCTGGAACTCCTGAAGGATTTCGATTCCATGGCCGGGATGGCGGCCCCGTCCGGCCAGAAGGCTGCCAGCTATGTGGTCAAGCTGAATGCCGCGCGGCGCGATTGCCTGTGGAGGATCGCGGGATTTGATTTCGTGTATGGCGATCCCTGGAAATGGCGCCACATCTACGAGGCGAACAAGGCCAAATTCCCGGATCCCAACAATCCCCGCCTTATTCAACCCGGCATGGTTCTGACGATTCCTTCCATCGAGGGAGAGTCCCGCAGCGGGGAAAGGTAAAAAAAACGTAACACCTATTCATCCGAAAAAGAAAACCACTGACCTTACCGGCATATCCAATCGGAGACCTCCGGTGGTCAGTGGTTTCTTAGAGCTTATCCTTAAATAACGCATAGCACACAAAGGCAAAAATTTACCACGGACAACACGGACCGCGCACGCCGAAATAAACGCACGCCCATCAGGGCTTGTCTTTGCCCACCCGGCAACAGGGCGAGAGGCCCAAAAACGGTTCTGTCGTATATAAAGGCGACAGGCCGACAAAGACACGCCCCAATAAAACCGCGCGCGGACAGTGCGTGATTCCGTCCAGGCAGCAGGGCGAGAGGCCCGAAAAATTTTTTGCGTATAAAAGCCGAAGGGCCGACAAAAAACCGGAGTTTCCAAACAACTCAATTGAAAAAAATCTGTCCGGGTGGTCCGTGCCGTGTGGTCAGTGAGGTCTGTGGTTTCTCTTATTCTGTTGTGCAAGGCAGGGAATTATTTGGGGATAAGCCCTTATTAGAAACAAGGGCATGGAGGCACTGGCAAAGAATAGCCGAAACTGACGCGGCAAGCCCGCGGGGCGTTGCCCCGCGGGCTTGCCGTTTTGAACAGTTTGTTTCCGAACCTGGTTCAAACCTTAGTCGGCGTTTTTGACGCTGATTATTGTAGTAAAGCTATCGTCCGTAAGGGCGCTGAAGTCAAGGATGAACCACTTGTCCCACATAGACAATGACGTATTTCGCTGCGGGCTGCGACGCTCCTGCTTCCACGGTGTGGGTATTGCCATTACCAAGGGCGCTGATGTCCAGGACGGTGTTGTAATCGGCATTCGTAAGCGAGGTGGTCGCGCGGAAGGCGGGGATAAGTTTCAACACCTTCCAGGGCTGGATAAACAAGGGCATCTTTCCCCGCGTCAACGAGGCGGCGCGTATCGCGGCGGCCCTGGGCGCGCCTGTGGAATTTTTTGTTTCCGGGACAATCAGGGACAACAAGGATGCGGCCGGCACGATTTTACGGGAAGTGACGGAGGTTCGCGGCCGCCTTGAGGTTATCGAGAAAACCCTGCGGGAACTGTAGCGCCCAGCCGCGATTCAAACCGGGGGTGCCGGAACCAAAAACGCCAACATTTTGAAACCGGGGCGATTCGGGGGGCTTTCAGTGCCTGAAGCTCCGCTGGCCCGTGAACTTCATGGCGGCGCCGTATTCGTTGCAGGCTTCGATGCTTTCAAAGTCCCGCAGGGAGCCTCCGGGCTGGACCACCGCGCCGATGCCTTCGCGCAGCCCCACATCGATGCCGTCTCGGAAGGGGAAAAAACCATCGGAAACCATCACGCAGCCGGGCAGCCCGCCTTTGAGTTTTTTTACCTGGGCAAGGATTTCCTCCCGCTCGCCGGCCCCCGCGTCCGCGAACAGTTTGCCGGAACGCTCGTGGGAAAGCCGGTCCGCCAGTTTGCGGTAGGCCTTGTCGCGCGCGATTTCGGCGACCCCTACCCTGTCCTGCTGGCCCGTGCCGATGCCCACGGTGGCCCCGTCCTTGACGTAGATGACGGAGTTGCTCGTGATGCCGGACTCCACAAGCCAGCCGAAAACCATGTCCTCGTATTCGGCCGGGGACGGCTCGCGCCTTACCTCGTAGGCTTTGCCCTGGTACTCCGCACGAGCGGGAAGCAGGTCGGCGCAGCGCCGCGCCGAGGGACTGTAGGAGGTTTGCACGATGATGCCGCCGTCAATAAGCGATTTGTAATCGAGAAAAACCTTGCCTGCCCAGTTTCCGAGCCTTTCCATATTGCGGATGCGCATAACGCGGAGGTTTTTCTTTTTCGCGAAGGCTTCCATCGCGCCCTCACCGTATTCCGGGGCCGCGACTACTTCGGCGTAATTTTCCGCGATGGCCTGGGCCGTTTCGCGGTCAAGCTCGCGGTTTACGGCAACGGCCCCGCCGAAGGCGGCAAGCCTGTCCGCGAGGAAAGCCTTGCGAAAGGCTTCCAGCGGCGTTTTTCCCTTTGCCGCGCCGCAGGGATTGTTGTGCTTGATGATGACGGCGCAGGGATCGTCCTGGAAATAGCGCAGGATGTTCAGGGCGCTGTCAATGTCGGTTATGTTGATTTTCCCCGGATGCTTTCCCGATTGGAGAAGCTCCACATCCGAGACAAGCCAGCGCCCCGGCTGCAGGGTTTCCACATCGCCGATGCGCAGGTTGCCGTTGACGAGCCGGTACATGGCCGCGGGCTGGCCGGGGTTTTCGCCGTAGCGCAGGCCCTGCCTTTCGCCCCCGATAAGCCACTCGGCCTTTTCGTAAAAAAACGTGTGCCGGCGGGGCCCGTCTTCAAACGTGATGTGCATTTTCGCGGGGAAATCCTCGCGAACGATTTTCCTGTACTGGTCCTGAAGTGTGTCCGCCATGCCCCTATCCTTTGTTGGTTTTGTCAGTTTTGCGCATCGTATGCCCCGCCCGCATCCGCGTCCGCCGTTAAGGCAAAGCAGTCCGCGATGGCCGCATCATACTCCGCGGTGTGGCGGAACACCTTTTTCGCCAGCCTGAAGCGCGTGGGGAGCCGCGTGTGGCCGCCGCCCGTTTTCAGTTCCGCGAGCAGCCCGGGGTAATCCGCGGGATCGCACACGGCGGCCACGCGCAGGAAATTCTTCGCCGCGGCGCGCAGCATGCAGGGGCCGCCGATGTCGATATGGGTTCTGGCGTCTTCAAGCGCGGCCCCTGCGGCGGAGGAAGCCTCGCGGAAGGGGTACAGGTTCACGCACACCAGATCGAAGGCCTGGGCCTGTAGGCGCTCCAGATCGGCCTGGTGGCTGGGGTTGTAGGTTTCGCTTAACAGGCCCAGGTAAATGCGGTAATCGAGGGTCTTTACCAGCCCGCCCTGCATTTCCGGCTGGCCCGTGTACTCCGAAACCTGGCGCAGCGCGAAGGCCTTTCCCGCCCGGGCCAGGGATTTTTCCAAAGCGGCATACGTCCCCCCGGTCGAATACACGCACAGGCCGGGGCAGGCTTCCACAAGGCCCGCGACAAAGTCCCCAAGCCCGGATTTGTCCGCGACACTGACAAGGGCGTTCCTTACCCGCACCCGGCCGTCGATTTTCCGCACGCGATTCAGTTCCATCATTTCCATCAAATCCGTCAAACCCCCGTTTCCTTTTGGTTTTCTCTTTCCGCGCGGGCCTTGGCCGCCTTCAGCGTGTTATGCAAAAGCATGGCAATCGTCATGGGTCCCACGCCGCCGGGAACAGGGCTTATCTTTGCGGCCACGGGCAGAAGGCCCTCAAAATCCGTATCCCCCTGAAGCCGGAAGCCCTTTTTCTTTGACACATCTGGGATCCTGTTCACGCCCACGTCAATGACAACGGCGCCGGGCTTAACCATGGGCGGGGTGATAAGGCCGGCCCTGCCAGCCGCCGCAATCAGAATATCGGCCTGCCGCGTGTGGAAGGCCAGATCCGCCGTGGCGCTGTGGCATACCGTGACGGTCGCGTCCGCCCCCTCCCCCCTGTTCAGGAGGAGGTTCGCGAGCGGCTTCCCGACTGTCGCGCTGCGGCCCACGATGACGACATGCTTCCCCCGCGCCCGCACGCCCGCGCAGGCGAGCATTTTGAGGATGCCGTAGGGCGTGCAGGGGTAGAAGGCATCCTGCCCCAGCATGAGTTTCCCCAAATTGAAAGGATGGAAGCCGTCCGCGTCCTTTGAAGGGTCAACGCGCAGAAGCACCCTTTGTTCGTCGATATGCTTTGGCAGGGGAAGCTGCACCAAAATGCCATCGATGCGGGGATCGGCGTTGCACTCCTCGACAAGCCGGACAAGCTCGTCCTCCCTGGCCGATTCGGGCAGGCGCCTGTCCAGGGAAAACATCCCCGCTTCGGCCAGGGCCTTTTCCTTGGCGCTGACATAGGAAACGCTCGCGGGGTCTTCCCCCACAAGGATGACGGCAAGCCCCGGCCGCACGCCCCGGAGCGCGAGGGCCTGCGTTTCCCCGCGTATGAGCGCCCGCATGTCCCCCGCGATTTTCTTTCCATCAAGAATCTCAGCCACGCGCATTCCTCCCCACGGGTCTTTGTAGCACGGCGCGCCGGAAAATTCAAGCGAGGCCGGCCACGCTTCAGGGCATCGGCGTTTACCATCATTGTATGGAATTAAATTGCGCGAAGCGCAAATAGCCCGCGGGGCGCAAGGGGCTG
>JAISXE010000142.1 GCA_031270615.1 Spirochaetia bacterium | reverse complement strand
GCGTTACCACGGGGAAAAAGGCCTTGGAAAGAAAGGTCGGCGGTGAACTAATTTGTTCGGTTTGGTAAGGGGTAAGATATGTCGCGCATAGGAAGAATGCCGGTCCAGATCCCGGAGGGGGTAAAGGTCCAAATGGATGCCCAGGTGTTGTCCGTGGAAGGACCAAAGGGAAAGCTGTCACAGGCCATCCATCCCGATGTGGAGATCAGGATCGAAAACAGTCTGGGTATCGTAACCCGGAAGAACGAGCTGAAAAAAACACGGGCCATGCACGGGCTGTACCGGAAACTCTTTGATAACATGGTCGTGGGAGTAACCAAGGGCTTCCGGAAAGCCCTTCTGATTAACGGCGTGGGATATAGGGCCGAGATTCAGGGAAAAACCCTGGTGCTGAGCCTGGGTTTTTCCACCCCTGTGGAATATCCGGTTCCCGAGGGGCTCACGATAGAATGCGAATCGCAGAGCAAGGTGATTGTGAGCGGTATCAGCAAGGAGAGAGTAGGGCAGGCCGCGGCGGAGATTCGTTCCATCAGGCCGCCGGAGCCCTACAAGGGCAAGGGCATCAAGTATGAAACTGAAACCATCCGCCGGAAAGTCGGCAAGACCGGGGTCAAGTAGGTAGATATATGAACAGGATCGAACTGAAAACCGCGCAGAAATCGCGCAGAAAACTTCGTGTACGCAAGAAGGTATATGGAACGCCGGAAAGGCCTAGAATGACGATTTTCCGCAGCAACAAGCATACCTACATTCAGGTGGTTGACGACACCACGGGGCGTACCCTCGTATCGGCCTCGAACAGGGAAAAGGAACTGGCTTCCGTAAAAAATACCGTGAGTGAGGCGGGAAAGATCGGAGAGGCCGCCGCGCAAAGGATGAAGGAAGCCAATATCACGAAAGTCGTTTTTGACCGCAACGGGTATCTGTATCACGGAGTCGTCAAGGCGGTGGCCGACGGCGCCCGCAAGGCGGGGATAGAATTTTAGGGGGACGCAAGAAGTGGAGCACGAAAGAACAGAGAGAAGCAAGGAATTCGCGGAAAAACTGATCAGCCTGAACCGGGTTGCGAAAGTGGTGAAGGGAGGCCGCAGGTTTTCCTTTTCTGCCCTTGTCGTTGTCGGCGACAGGAACGGCAGGGCGGGTTATGGCTTTGGCAAGGCCAACGATGTTTCCGAAGCTATACGCAAGGGCATCGATAAGGCAAAAAAAAGTTTCGTAACCATTCCGCGCAAGAAGGATACGCTCCCTCATCAGTATATAGGGCGTTTCAAGAGCGCCAAAGTTGTCCTCAAGCCCGCCGCTCCCGGAACCGGCGTTATCGCGGGGGGCGCGGTGCGGGCCATTATGGAAGTGGGCGGCGTAAGTGATATTCTTTCAAAATCCATGGGTTCGCGCAATCCCATCAATACCGTCAAGGCGGTTTTTGATGGACTTGGGAATATGCTGGACGCGAAGCGCATGGCAAAAAGCAGGGGAAAATCCCTGGTGGATCTGTGGGGGTAATATGGCGGGGAAAATTGAAATTCGCTTGATTCGCAGCGTTATCGGTGGAAAGCCCTCTCAAAAGCGGACCGTGGAGGCCCTGGGCCTGGGGAAGATAAATTCCCGGGTGGTGCAGAACGATAATCCCGCTATCCGGGGCATGGTGCAGACGGTTGCGCATCTGGTAGAAGTCAAGGAGATTAACTAAAATGGAAAACTCCGAAAGTTTTATGATAAAGCCGCCCAAGGGCGCGAAAACGAAACGGAAAATCGTGGGCCGCGGAACAGGTACGCGGCTGCAAAAGACCTCCGGCCGGGGAAGCAACGGACAGAACTCCCGCTCCGGAGGCGGGGTACGTCCCGGCTTTGAGGGCGGCCAGATGCCCCTGTACCGGCGTATTGCCCGCAGGGGGTTTTCCAATTATCCGTTTAAGATTGTCAATGTGGCCGTGAACCTTGACATCATCGAAACAAAATACGCGGACGGAGAAACCGTTGATCTGGAAAGCCTCAAGGCGAAAGGCCTTGTTAAAAAGAGGGTTGTACATGTGAAAATCTTAAGCCGGGGTGAGTTTACCCGGAAGCTGACCTTTAAGGTCCCCAAGCTTTCGGCGGCGACAAAAGAAAAGATCGAGAAGGCCGGCGGGTCTGTTATATCGGAAGAAGTAAAGGAATAGGTGCGGCTTCATGGCGGGTAACGTTTTAATCGACATTTTTCGCATAAAGGATCTGCGGAACAGGATTCTTTTTACCCTGGCGCTGCTGGTCGTTTTCCGTTTTGGGGCGACGCTGCCGATTCCGGGAATCAACGTAAACGCCCTGAAACTCTACTTTGTTTCGCAGGAAACAAGCGGGCTGATTTCCGTAACCGATTATCTTGACTTCTTTGCCGGCGGAGCTTTCAAGAATTTTTCGATTTTTATGCTGGGCATTATGCCCTACATTTCAATGTCCATCATCATGCAGCTTCTTCTGCTTGTCTTCCCTTCGCTGAAAAAGCTTTCCGAAGAAGAGGGCGGGCGCAAAAAGATACATCGCTATACCCGCTACGGTACGGTTGTCGTGTGTCTTATCCAGTCCTTTGCCGTTACCACATACGTAGACACGATAGCGCGCACGACGCCGAACATCATTACGATGGGGAAGATGCCTTTTACGCTGCTTGCCCTGCTTACCGTAACCGCGGGAACTTTATTCCTGATGTGGATGGGCGAGCAGATCTCCCAGCGGGGCGTGGGGAACGGCATTTCCCTTATCATTTACGCCGGCATTGTCGCGCGGCTGCCCGACGCGGTGTATGCGCTCCTTAAGCGCATACAGCTGCGCGAGCTGAACCCTGTTTTTGTACTCGTTGTCTTTCTTATGTTTGTCGCGGTTATCGCGCTTGTCGTTCTGGAGCAGCAGGGGCAGAGAAAAATCGCGGTCAACTACGCAAAGAGGGTTGTGGGCAGGAAGATGTACGGTGCGCAGAACACCTACATCCCCTTCAAGATCAATCCCTCGGGAGTTATTCCGGTTATATTCGCGTCTTCGGTTCTGACTTTTCCGCTACAGATCGCGGGCAATCTGGGCGCGCAGGTCAAATGGCTGTCGGATTTCGCCTACTGGCTGCGCCCATCGGGGATTCCCTACATAGTTATCTATACCCTGCTTATTGTCTTCTTTGCCTATTTTTATACGCAGGTATCCCTGAACCCGATTGAGATTTCCAAGAATATTCGGGAGAACGGCGGTTCCATTCCGGGTATCAGGTCGGAGAAGATGGAAGAATACTTTACTAAAGTGCTGAATCGGATTATACTTCCAGGGTCTATTTTTCTGGCGTTTATTGCGGTAATTCCGACAATCATTCAGGGTTTTTTTAACTTTCCGTCGGATCTTGCGTATTTAATGGGCGGTACGTCCCTTTTGATTATGGTGGGCGTTAATCTGGATACGATGTCTCAAATTGAGGGGCACCTGAAGATGCACCATCATGAGGGGCTGGTAAAACGCGGGAAAATCAGATCTAGAAATTTATAGAAGAGGTTAGATATGAAAGTAAGGGTGAGTGTTCGGCCGATTTGTGATAAATGCAAAATTATCAAACGGCGTGGTGTGGTGCGGATTATATGCGTTAATCCCAAACACAAACAGAGACAGAGGTAGGAGGATTTCATGGCTCGTATTGCTGGCGTTGACCTTCCAAACAAGCATGTAGATATTGCGCTTACGTATATTTTCGGGATTGGCCGGTCAACGGCGAGGAAGATTTGCGAAACCACAAAAATTGATCCCTTTAAGAGGGCAAACGACCTGTCGGGTGAGGAGATAGGTGAGCTGCGAAATGTTATTGAAAACGAATATAAGGTGGAGGGCCGCCTCCGGACGGAAATCTCCCTCAATATAAAACGCCTTATGGATATTGGGTGTTACCGTGGTCTGCGCCACAGAAAGGGACTGCCGGTACGCGGCCAGAGGACGCGGACAAACGCCAGAACCCGGAAAGGCAAGAAGAAGACGGTTGCCGGAAAGAAAAAGGCAGTCTAAGGGCGGGGAGGTTTGAAAACTAAGTGGCTAAGGTAAAGAAAAAGAAAGAAAAAAAGACGGTGTACGAGGGGATGGTCTATATTCAGGCGACCTTCAACAATACGATTGTTACGATAACGGATATGAGCGGCAATGCCGTGTCCTGGGCTTCGGCGGGGGGCTTGAACTTTCGCGGTGCGAAGAAGTCTACGCCCTTTGCGGCGCAGACTACAGCGGAGACCGCCGCCCAGAAGGCTATGGATTACGGGCTTCGCGAAGTTCATGTTTTTGTAAAAGGGCCGGGGGTAGGGCGCGAGTCCGCCGTGCGGTCCCTGGGCGCCTTGGGATTAAAGGTAAAATCCATACGGGATATTACCCCCATTCCCCATAACGGATGCAGGCCCCGCAAGACGCGAAGAGTGTAAGGGAGAGGCGAAAAGAATGGCTAGATATACGGGCCCCCAGTGCCGTTTGTGCAGGGCCGAAGGCAGTAAACTTTTTCTGAAGGGTGAACGGTGTTTCAGTGACCGTTGTGCCATTACCAAGAAACGTCCGGCGCCTGGCAAGGGGCCTCGCAGCCGCCAGGGTAAGAGGACCGATTACGGCGTCCAGCTGCGGGAAAAGCAAAAAATGAAGCGAATCTACTGTATGCTGGAGAAGCAGTTTAAAATCACCTTCCAGAAGGCCGCGAAGATGCCGGGGCGCACGGGAGACTCCCTTGTCGCGCTTCTGGAGAAGAGGCTTGACAACATCGTGTACCGTTTAAGGTTTGCTTCGTCCCGGAAGCAGGCGCGGCAGCTTGTTTCGCACGGGCATGTTTTTGTCGGCGGCAAAAGGGTTACCATTCCTTCGTATCAGGTAAAGGTCGATGAAAAGGTGGAACTGGGCGAAAAGGCAAAGAAACTCCTTTCGGTAAAGGAGAGCATGAAAGAGTACACCCGTTCGGGCGTTGCGCCCTGGCTTGAAGTCAATCCCGACACCCTTGTCGGATACCTCCGGGCTGTTCCCCGTCGCAGTGATGTGAGCGATCTTACAGATTTGAAAGAACAGCTTGTCGTTGAGTTATATTCTAAATAAGGAGTGTACATGGCACGCAAAAATCTTTTGAAGGGATTTAAGCGGCCCAAGGGGATTACCTTTGAGCACAGTGAAGTTACCCCGGATTACGGAAAATTCGTGGCTTTTCCCTTTGAACGCGGCTTTGGCACGACAATAGGGAATACGCTCAGGCGGATTCTGCTCTCATCGATTCAGGGATATGCGGTGAGCTCGGTACGCATTACCACGTATACCAGGGACGGCGCCGCACATGTTCTTTCCAGCGAGTATGAGTCGATTCCCGGCGTTGTGGAAGATACTCCCGATATTATCAATAACCTGAAGTTTCTGCAGCTACGGCTGGATGATGAGCAGGAGCAGAAAACCATTATCCTGGAAGTGCGGGGAAAAAAGGAAGTAACGGGCGCGGACCTGCAAACCGATGATACCATAAAGGTTTTCAACAGGAATCTTCATATCGCCACAACGATGGAAGACGCCCATTTTGAGCTTGAGCTTCAGATTGATTTGGGGCGGGGATATGTTCCGGCGGAGATCAGCGAGAAGTACATTGAAATTATCGGGACCATCCCCATAGATGCGGTGTTTTCTCCCATAAAAAAGGTGCGGCACGCCATTGAGGACACCCGCGTGGGGCAGAGGTCCGATTACGACAAGCTCACCCTGGAGATCTGGACCGATGGTTCCATAAGCCCGGAAGACGCTTTGGCGGAGGCTGCGAAGATAGCCAAGGATCATTTTACCATCTTTATCAACTTTGACGAGGATCACCTGGAAATCGAGGGAGACATCGACGAAGAAGAAGAGAGTGTGCGCAAGCTGCTGGAGACGCGGGTGGAAGAACTTGAGCTGTCCGTGCGTTCGAGCAATTGCCTAAAGAACGCCAACATCACGACTATAGGCGCGCTGACCATGAAAACCGAAGACGATATCGCCAAAACACGCAATTTTGGCAAAAAATCTCTTTTGGAGATCAAGGACAAGCTCAAGGAATGGAATTTGAGCCTTGGAATGACCGATTACAGCGCCCTGAAGAAGGCGCTCAAGACCGTAAAAAGAAAAAAGGAAGACGCCAATGAAGCATAGAATCGGGTTTAACGCCCTTGGGCGGAGGGCGGCGCATCGCAAAGCCCTTCATCGTAATATGGTTATCTCTCTTTTCCGCCATGAGCGGATAAGGACAACAAAGGCGAAGGCGAAAGAGGTGCGTAAAACCGCGGAAAAGCTTGTTACCCGCGCAAAAGAGGATTCCGTCCACAACAGAAGAATAGCCGCGAAGCGGATCCACGACAAGGCTATCCTGGCGAAACTGTTTACGGATCTAGGTCCCCGCTACCGGAGCCGGCCGGGTGGATATACACGGATTCTGAAACTTGGGTTTCGCGAAGGGGATGGCGGCGAGGTGGTCATCCTGGAACTGGTAGACCGCGTGGTTAAGACAAAAAAGAAGAAGCCGAAGAAGGAAAAAAAGGCCGAAGAAAAATAGCCTGCGCACACACAGAGGTTTTAGGCATGAGGGGCGGCGAAAAGATGAATTCCGGGTAAAAGCCCGCCTAAGGCCGTCTGTAGTTTTTTTTGCGTGTGCTTTTAATGGCCTTTACGATGAAATTTTCTTACCGTCGTGTGTGGTATAAGCAAGTTTAGAACTTATGGATACCTCTAAAAACCCTCATCGGTTTTTGGCCCCCCAGGGATTGCGGAGCAATCCCCAGGGGGCCAAAAAGGCGCACATCTTTTTCTTAACTTGTTGCAGTGGGAGACTTCCCACTGTCAACAAGTTAAGAAAATTTGTCCGCGGATTAACGCTGATTTTCGCAGATTTAAGAGGGATTTTCGTATAAATGTCCGCGTTAATCCGCGAAAATCCGCGGACTCTTGGCT
>JAISXE010000131.1 GCA_031270615.1 Spirochaetia bacterium | reverse complement strand
TTTAAGGTTAAGCTCTTATTGACAGTGCCGGGCGTTTCGGGTAGTATGGTTCCCGTAAACTAAAATCTGATTTTTATGGAGGGACACTATGTCTGAGATTTCTTCCGGCAGTTCACCCGAGATCATCACAACGGGTATCACGAAAATTTTTGACTCCGCGTTGCGAAAATTCCGTATTTTCCCCGACGACGGCGCGCAATTTTCAAAACTCCAGCGCACGCTGGCACTCTTGGCGACCAACCTGAGCCTTGCGTTTGGAGCGGTCTTTGCCCTTGCGTTAATCGTATTCGGCATAAAAATGGAAATGTGGCAGGTGTCGGTTTTCGGCGCCTTGAGCATGCTGATTGCCGGGCTGGTTCTTCATTTTCTTTTATCCCGCTTTGCCTATGCCGGCCATGTGCTTATCAAAAACAGTTGCTACACCATGCCGTCGAAAAACATCCTTGAGGTTCTGGGACTCCTGTTCATGGGGTTTTCCGTCCTTGTCGTTTCGGGCGGCGCGTATTTCGCTTCCCAGACGCGGCAGGTGGAATCCTTTTTTATCGCGCTGGGGGTGGGCGTTGTCATCTTTGTTGTCGCGCTTCTTCTTGTCAATGCCAAAGCCTGCCTTAACATACAGGTCTCTTCCGAAGACGGAAACGCAAGCGACATCGCCATAGGCCTTCTTACCATTGTCGCGCGCCTTTTGCTCCAGTTCTCGCCCATAGTCGCTTTTTTGGCCCTTGCGGCTGGAACCGTTGGCGGTCTGGCTTTAATCGTGATGGTCATAGCGGACAAATTCGATATGGGGATTCTCGCCTCCCTGCCCATCGCGCTGCCCCTTATCGCCCTGCCCTTCTTTACCTACTTCGGATACATATTTTTCATGCTTGGCATTGAGCTGTGGAAGAGCATACTGGGCATCGCGCGGGACACCCAGATCATCGCAAAGAAATAAGCGCCCGGCTATTCAGGCCAAAGAAGAAAACCAACCACCGGCCTCGCGGACGGGGCGGGCAGACACAGACAAGGGCAGCGGATTTCAGGGTCCGCGTTTTTCCGTGCGGTCGGTGGTTTGGTTTCTCTTACTTCTTTTTACACTTCCAACAATCACGGAAATTGCATAATCTGCGGGGCCTCGCCCCTCATGTGTCGCCCCCCATGTTTACACGAGCCGCGAAATGGGCTATAATTCCGGCTATATGCGCATACGCTATAACGCCCCGGTTACTTTGACGTTTACCCTTCTCTGCCTTGCGGTCCTGCTGACGGATTTGTTCGCGCATACGCGCTTTACCCAGAATATTTTTTCCATACCTGGGAAGGGGGGGTTCGATTTTTCCAATCCTTTTCACTATGTGCGGTTTTTTACCCATGTGGCGGGGCATATAAGCCTGACGCATTTCATCGGCAATTTTTCCATCATCCTGCTTCTGGGGCCGATTCTGGAGGAAAAATACAGCTCTTTCAGCTTGCTGTTTATGATGGCGATTACCGCGCTGGTGACGGGGCTTTTCAACGTGCTGCTTTTCCCGACCGGGCTTCTGGGTTCGAGCGGCATCGCTTTTATGATGATCCTGCTTGCCTCCTTCACGAATATCGGGCATGGGGATATCCCCCTGACGTTTCTTCTGGTTTTGGTGATTTATCTTTCCGCGGAGATTTCCAAGTCCTTCGACAGGAACAGCATTTCCGAGTTCGCGCATATCGCGGGCGGCATTTGCGGAAGCCTTTTCGGGTTCATCAGGCCACGGGCGGCATCCCGCGCGCGGGCCAGGCTGCCGAAAGCCGCGAAAGACGATGCCGCCAAGGGGGTTTGAGCCATGCTGACGGAAAGGCTGCGCTCCTTCCAGGCGCGGGGGAAAGAACTGGATATGCTTATCGCCGATCCCGATATCCTGAAGGACCAGAGGCGCTACCGCGAGATTTTGCGGGAGCATGCCTATGTCGGCGAGGTGACGAAGGGCTGGGATCGCGTGCAGGCCCTGAGGGGGCAGCTTTCCGGCGCGCAGGGCCTCGCGGAGAAGGAAACGGATCCGGAACTCAAAGAGCTGGCCCGCGAGGAGGCCCGGAGCCTTGAGGCCGGGATCGCGGAGGCGGAAGCGGCACTCAAGTTGCTTCTGGTGCCGCGCGACCCCCGAGACGGGAAAAACATCATCATGGAGATCCGCGCCGGCACCGGCGGCGAGGAGGCGGCGCTGTTTGCCGCGGACCTGTTCCGCATGTATTCCCGCTACGCCGAGGGGCGCCGCTGGAAGCTGGAAATCCTGAGCTCAAGCGATACGGAGTTGGGCGGTTTCAAGGAAATCGTGTTCGGTTTAAGCGGCAGGGACGTATACGCGGATATGAAATACGAAAGCGGCGTCCACCGCGTCCAAAGGGTTCCCGCGACCGAGGCGGGCGGCAGGACGCATACCTCCGCCGTTACCGTCGCGGTGCTGCCCGAGGCGGAGGAGAGCGAGCTGGAAATCCGGCCGGAGGACCTGCGTGTCGACGTGTACCGTTCCAGCGGCGCGGGCGGCCAGCATGTGAACAAGACGGAATCCGCGGTGCGCATAACACACCTTCCCACGGGGCTTGTCGTGGCCTGCCAGGACGAGAGGTCGCAGCACAAGAACAAGGCCCGCGCCATGAGCGTTTTGCGGAGCCGCCTGCTGGAAATGGAAGAAGCAAAGAAAAACGCGCGCGAGTCCGCGGCGCGCAGGAGCATGGTCGGTTCGGGCGACCGCTCCGAGCGTATCAGGACCTACAATTTTCCCCAGAACAGGCTTACCGACCACAGAATCAACCTTACGCTCTACCGCCTTGATTCCATTATGGAGGGCGATATAGGCGGGGTCATCGAAACGCTGAAGATCACGGACAGGGAAGAACGTTTCAAGGCGGATTCCGCATGACCATCGCCCGCGCCCTGCGCCGAGGCGAGGACCTCTTCAGGGCGGCGGGCTGCGAGACTCCCCGGCTGGACGCCCTGGTTCTTCTTGCCGCTGGCATCCGCCGGGACAAGGCTTTCGTGTTTGCCCACGGGGAGGCGGAGCTTGGGCCGCGCTGCGAGGCGGGGTACGAGGACATGCTGGGCCAGCGCCTTGCGGGCAGGCCGGTTTCCTATATTCTTGGCCGCAAGGAATTCTACGGGCTGGACTTCTTTGTGGACGAGCGGGTGCTTGTCCCCCGGCCCGAGACGGAAGTCTTGGTGGACACGGCGCTTGGGATCCTGCGGGGGCAGCCGTGGATGCGCCGTATCCACGATGCCTGCACGGGGACGGGCTGCATCCCCATAGCGATTGCCAGCGGCGGCGGGGGCTGGGAGCTTTCCGCCTCGGACATATCGGCAGAGGCCCTGGAGGTTTTTCGCCTGAACTGCGCGAATATCCTGGGGAGGGTGCTTGCCCACACGCGGGGCGACCTCCTGTGCGGCGCGGGCGGGCCTTTCGACATGATTACCGCGAACCCCCCGTACCTGCAAAGCGCGGACTGCCGCCGCATGCTGGAATCGGGCTGGCCGGAGCCGGGGCTTGCCCTGGACGGGGGGGAGGACGGGCTTGGTGTTGTCCGCAGGCTGGTGGAAGAAGCCCAGGCCTGCCTGGCCGAGGGGGGCTTTCTTTTGATGGAGGCCTCCCCGGAACAGGCGGATGCTATACTCGGGATGCTGGGAAAACGGGGCTGGGGGGAGGCCCGTGCCGTTTGCGACCTTGCGGGCCGCAGGCGGGTCATAGTGGGAAGAAGGCCATGATGCTTAAGATGGTGCAGCGCATAGACCACTTCGCGGAGAAGCTGTGCGGGTACGGCGGCGAGGAAAAAAATATCATTCTCGAAGCGGCGCGGTGGGCCGATGAGCTGCACAAGGACCAGATGCGCGCCTCCGGCGAGCCGTATTTTATCCACCCCCTGCAAGTGGCGGAAATCCTTGTTGACCTGAAAATGGATTACCAGTGCATCGTCGCCGCCCTGCTGCACGATGTTCTTGAGGACACGCAGACAAGCCGCGAGGACCTGCGCGCCCGCTTTGGCAGGGACGTGGAGAACCTCGTGAACGGGGTCACGAAGATTTCCGGCCTCAATGCAAAAAGCAAATCCGTCCAGGAAGCCGAGACAATACGCAAAATGCTTTTTGCCATGAGCAAGGACATCAGGGTTATTCTGATAAAGCTGGCGGACAAGCTGCACAATATGCGCACCCTTGAGTTTCTTCCCGAGGAACGCCGCAGGGCCTTTGCCCAGGAGTGCCTTGATATTTACGCGCCGCTTGCCTCCCGCCTGGGCATGGGGGGCATCAAGGACGAACTGGAGGACCTTTCCCTCAAACACCTCCAGCGCCAGACCTATGACCAGATAAAGTCTTTTGTCGCCTCAAAGCGCGGCGAGCGCGCGGAGTACCTGAAGACAATCGAAGGGAAAATCATTTCCGCGGCGGACGCGGAGAAGATAGGGGTAAGCGTCAAGACGCGGGCCAAACACTTTTACTCGATTTATACGAAGATGAGGCGCCGAGGCAAAACCCTTGACGAGATTTTCGATCTTCTGGGCATACGGATCCTCTGCGAGGAGCAGAACGACTGCTACGTCGTCCTGGGTGTCGTGCACCGGCTGTGGAAACCCATCGACGGCCGTTTCAAGGATTACATTGCCATGCCCAAGGCCAACAAGTACCAGAGCCTGCATACGACGGTCATGGGGGACGGCGGCCGGCTTATCGAAATCCAGATACGCACCTTTTTGATGAACCAGACCGCCGAACACGGGATTGCCGCCCACTGGCTTTACAAAAAGGGAAGCTCGGCGGAAAAGGTCAGCAGGGAGGACCTTCCCGTCATCAACCGCCTGCGCAGTTGGAAGGGGCTGAATATTTCCTCCGGGGAATTTTTAAGCGAGATCAAGGGGGAGATCCTCAAGGACTCGATTTACGTCTTTACCCCAAAGGGGGACGCCATTGAGCTTCCTTCCGGCGCGACGGCCATA
Organism: Spirochaetia bacterium; assembly: GCA_031270615.1. Classification (GTDB taxonomy): domain Bacteria; phylum Spirochaetota; class Spirochaetia; order DTKZ01; family DTKZ01; genus JAISAF01. Next base: position 10,683 of record JAISXE010000131.1, on the reverse strand, counting down.
GACTTCGCCTACCGCATCCACAGCGACATTGGCAACCACCTTGTGGCGGCAAAGGCGGATGGCGTCATTGTCCCGCTCAAGGCGGAGCTGAAGAACACCCAGGTTATCGAGATCATCACCGCAAAGAACGGCCGCCCGCACCTGAGCTGGCTGCGCTATGTGAAGACTTCCCGCGCGAGATCGCACATCCGAAGCTGGCTGAAAAAAAGCGATGAAAGCCTTATCTTTGAAAAGAACATCGTCGCGCGGAAAAAGGCGGAACTCCCCATCCAGACGCACCGGCAGCGGCGCGGGAAGGACGAAACCGAAGGCGACACCCTGATCCGAGGCGGCGAGGGAAGCGTCGAGGTGCGCATCGGCGAGGAGAAAAATGTCCTTATCAGCATGGCGCGCTGCTGCAATCCCCTGCCCGGCGACGAGATCATCGGCTATGTTTCCCGGGGGCGCGGCATCATCGTCCACAAAAAAAACTGCCCCAACCTCAAGGCGATTGCGGATATCGCGGAGCGCATGATCCACGTCGAATGGGAAAACACCTCGCCCCGCGCGGTGCGGCATTTCCGGGTTTTGGCGCGGCGGATCTACGATCTTTTTTCCGAGATCGAAGGCGCGGTACACAAGTACAAGGGCCACCTTGTTTCGGGGCGCATTGACGATGAGGGGCCGGAGAGGCTTCTGGCCAATTTTACCATGGAACTGGAATCGGGCCAGGATTTCCGCCGCATCATAAAAAGCATCCAGGCCGTCCCGGCTGTCATAAAAATCTATACGGAGAATGAGCATATCCATCATCCGGGCGGCGGGGAGGAAGAATAGCCGAAAGTGCTTCATATCGTCCTCCTTGAGCCGGAAATCCCCCAGAACGCGGGAAACATCGCCCGCACCTGCGCGGCCCTGGGCGCGAGGCTCCATCTTGTCGAACCGCTGGGCTTCAAACTGGAAGACCGCTACATGCGCCGCGCCGGCCTTGACTATTGGCCCCTTGTGGATATGCGCACGCACAAAAGCCTGGACGAGTTTCTGGGCGCCTGTCCCGGCCCCGGCTGCGCGGATCGGCCCGCGCAGCCGGGGGCCGGGCTGTTTTACCTGACAGGCCGCCGGGGAAAGGTGTATAGCGAGGCCGAATTCCCGGAAGAGGTTTTTTTCGTTTTCGGGAAGGAATCCACGGGGCTTCCCGCCGGGCTTCTGGATGCCGGCGCGGGGCGCTGCCTGCGTATCCCCATGCGGGAGGGCGTGCGGTCCCTGAACCTGTCAAACGCGGTCGCCGTCGTCGCCTACGAGTACGCGCGGCGGAGAGGGTTTCGGGAATTAGGGATTAAGAGCTTATCCTTACATAACGCATAGTACACAAAGGCAAAAATTTACCACGGACAACACGGACCGCGCACGCCCATCAGGGCGTGTCTTTGCCCACCCGGCAACAGGGCGAGAGGCCCAAAAACGGTTCTGTCGTATATAAAGGCGACAGGCCGACAAAGACAGACAAAAACCGGGTTTTCCAAACAACTCTATTGAAAAAAAATCTATCCGTGTGGTCAGTGAGGTCTTTCGGTTTCTCTTATTCTGTTGTGCAAGGCGGGGGAGCAAAAAGTTTATATGCGCTGGCCCTGGTTTCGGGCTGCAAAATTATTGACGAACGGTTTTTAAAAGCTTATAATAATATTAGTATTATCTAGTTGTTGCTGACAAACAAACAAATTTCAAGGAGACATATATGTCGTTGATTAACAGGGAAGTGGCTGATTTTTCCGTCCAGGCGTACCAGGGGGATGCGTTCAAAACCATTGCAAAAAAAGACATTCTGGGGAAATGGTCGGTGTTTTTCTTTTACCCCGCGGATTTCACCTTCGTGTGCCCAACGGAGCTGGAGGACCTCGCGAATACCTATGACAAGTTCAAGGCCGCGGGCTGCGAGGTCTATTCGGTGTCCTGCGACACCCACTTTGTCCACAAGGCGTGGCACGACGCCTCCGAGACCATCAAGAAAATCAAATTCCCCATGCTGGCGGATCCCACGGGAAAGCTGGCGCGGGATTTTGACGTGATGATCGAGGCGGACGGAATCGCGGAACGGGGCAGCTTCATCGTCAGTCCCGAGGGGAAAATCGCCGCCTACGAAGTAAGCTCAGGCAGCGTGGGACGGAACGCGGAGGAGCTTTTGCGCCGGGTGCAGGCCTGCCAGTTCGTCGCGAGAAACGGGAACGAGGCATGCCCCGCCCGCTGGGTTCCGGGGGCCAAAACCCTGAAGCCCGGCATTGATCTTGTCGGCAAGCTTTAAGGGTTCCGTGCCGCCCGCGAAGGTTTTACGCGCCGCCGGTTTTTCGCAACTGCGCCAGCGCCGCCCGCAGGTCCTTGGGCAAAGGGGCTTCCAGGCGCAGGCTCCGGCCGCTTGCGGGATGGATGAATTCCAGGGCGGCGGCGTGCAGGGCAAGGCGGGCGAGAAGCGGTTTTTCTCCTTCCGCCGGCGGTTTGTACCGCCTTTTTATTGCGGAAAGAAAAAGGGGGCGCCCTGAGCCGTACAGGCTGTCGCAAAGCACGGGGTGCCCCAGGCGCGCGGCGTGCGCGCGTATCTGGTGGGTGCGGCCTGTCGCGGGACAGGCTTGGACAAAGCAGTGTCCCCTAAAGCGTTCAAGAACGGTAAAGCGCGTCACGGACTTTTTTCCATCGGGAGAAACGATTGTCCTGTGCCGCCGGTCCGCGTCTGGCAAAAGGGGGCTTTCCTCGCCCGCTTCGTTCCAAAGGGGCCGGCCTTCAAGGATGGCAAGGTAGTCCTTGCGCAAAAAGCGGTTCCCGTCCCCGCCGGCAAACTGGGCGCCCAGGTGCCTCAGCGCGTTTTCCGTTTTGCAGAACACCAGGAGGCCGCTTGTTTCCTTGTCGATACGGTGAACGACAAGAAGCCCCGGCCGGTTTTCTTTCAGCATTTCAAAAGCGGAAAGCATCTGCCTGTCGTAGCGTTCGGGAATCGCGGGAACCCCCGCCGCCTTCGAGACAGCCAAAAGGTCCCCGTCCTCGTGGATGATTTGCAGGGGTTCCGCCATGCGCTACAGGATACAGGAAAGGCAGGAAAAGATATACAGCGTCGGCAATTCCCGGTTGGGCTCATGGCCAAAAAAAGGCGGCCTCGCGGCCGCCACACTTCCCCGAAGGAAAGTTTACCCCATAATTAAAGAACAGCCCATTGGCTGTTACCTGTAATATCGGCCGCCCGGCAAAAAGCTTTAGGGCTTATCATTAAATAACGCATAGTACACAAAGGCAAAAATTTACCACGGACAACACGGACCACACGGACGGACGGCACGGACAGTACGGAGAAAATACTGAAGAAATAGAGAACGGAAGAAAGGAATTTTGTTTTCCTGTCGGGGTGGTCTGTGTGGTCCGTGCTTTCCGCGTGGTTAGTGGTGTTTCCTTCCGTCGGCGCGCCCCGGCGCCCGGGATGGGAGGGGTTGCGAAGCACGCCGCGCCGCAGGCGCGGCCGGCGCGATCGCGCCGCCCCGGAACGCCCGGTTTTTTTTCGGCCGCGGCCGAAAAAAAAGGCGCCAAAAAATTCCCTAACCTCCTCATTCCCGGCTTCATGCCCCACTCCCCGCAGCGGCTCTTTGCCAGGCGGCTTTTTTTGTTTATACTGCCTTCCATGCGGATTGTCGCCGACTTGCACATCCATTCGCATTATTCGCGGGCCACGAGCTTGCGCCTGACGCCGCCCTGCCTTGAGCGCTGGGCGCGGATTAAGGGGATACGGCTTCTGGGAACCGGGGACTGCACGCATCCGGGGTGGCTGGAGGAGCTTCGCGGCCTGCTTGAGGACGCGGAGGAGGGTTTCTACACGCTTAAGGGAAGCGCCAGGAAGGATTTCGATGCGGGGCCTGGCCTTGCCGACGGCCTGCCGGACCCCCCGCGCGCGGAGGATCCGAGGTTTGTCCTGAGCGGCGAGATCAGCACGATTTATTCCTGCGGCGGCAAAACGCGGAAGGTGCACCACCTTGTCATCCTGCCGGATTTTGGGGCCGCGCGGGCTTTCAGCGCGAGACTCGCGAAAATCGGCAACATAAGCTCCGATGGAAGGCCCATTTTGGGTATTGATTCGCGCGACCTTCTTGCGGCCCTGCTCGATACGGACAGCCGCGCGATTCTTGTTCCCGCCCATATCTGGACCCCCTGGTTTTCCGCGCTTGGGGCGAAGTCGGGTTTTGACTCCCTTGAGGAGTGCTACCGCGATCTCGCCGTGCATGTCCACGCTTTGGAAACGGGGCTGTCCTCCAACCCGCCGATGAACTGGGCCGTGGGGTCCCTGGACGGATTCGCCATTATGTCAAACTCGGACGCGCATTCGCCGGACAAGCTGGGAAGGGAGGCGACGGTTTTCGATATGCGGATGGAGTACCCCTCCCTCGCCGGGGCCTTGGGCTATGGGAAAAGCGGGGACCCGGACCAGGCCGGCATTATCGAGACTATTGAGTTTTTTCCCCAGGAGGGCAAGTACCACTATGACGGGCACCGGGCCTGCGGCGTGGTTCTAAGCCCGGAGGAAAGCGCCGCCTCCGGCGGGCTGTGCCCCGTATGCGGGAAGCCCCTTACCTGCGGCGTCATGCGCCGCGTGCTGGAACTGGCGGACCGGCCTGTTGACGAAAGCGCCCCCTGCCCCGATGGACCGGGCCGCGCCGCAAACCAAAAGCCTTACCGCTCCCTGATTCCCTTGAAGGAGCTTGCGGCGGAACTTCTGGAAACGGGCGTGGCTTCAAAAAAGACGGCCGGGGCCTACGGTTTTCTTGTGGAAAAGGCAGGAAGCGAGTTTTCCCTCTTGATGGATATGGGCCTGAAAGACATTGAGGCCCTCAGGTGTCCCGGCATTCCGGGGGAGGTGCTTGCCCTTGCGATAGGGCGCGTGCGGGAAGGCAGGGTGTCCATAAGTCCCGGCTACGATGGGGAATACGGGATTATCCACGCGTTCGCGCCGCGCGAGAAAATTTCCGCAAAAAAGGAAGCGGGGCTTTTCGAGGAAACCATGCCTGCGGCAGGGGAGGCCCGCGAGGCGAAAGAGAAAAACCGCGAAGGCAGGGGGGCGCCTTCGCGCGGGGGGGCAAACGGACAGGGAAAAACCGCGCGGGGCCTTTCCGGCGAAGCCGACGGGGAAGCCCCCGCGTCCTGGGACCTCAGCCCCGAACAGGAGGCGGCGGTACGCCACGGGGAAGGGCACTCGCTTATCATCGCGGGGCCGGGTACGGGGAAAACGGCCCTGCTTGCCGCGCGCGTTGCCCGCCTTGTTTCCGAAGGGGTTGCCCCCGAATCGATTCTGGCCCTGACTTTCACGGTAAAGGCGGCGGAAGAACTGAAAGAGCGCATCGCGGAAAAAAAGATCACGGCGGCCAGTTTCCATGCTTTTTGCGCCTCGCTTTTGCGGGAACACTCGGGGCAGGCCGGGATCCCGAAGGATTTTCGCGTCCTCGATGAGGAAGAACAGCAGCGGATTCTGGAAGAAGCCCTGCGGGAAACGGCCGGCGGGAAAAACAAACCGCGCCTGAAGGCTGCTGCCGCGTACATCGAAGAGCGGAAAAGGTTCCTCCTCCTGCCGGGGCAGACCTCTGCGGCTTTCAAGGCGGAGGGCTTTGATGTGCCCGCCGGGGAATTCCCCGCGGCCGATCCCCCTAGGGAGGCCGTGTATGCCGAATACCGCAAGCGCCTGAAAGCCTTATGCGCCCTTGATTTCGACGACCTTATCGCCGGAGCGCTGCGGCTTCTTGCCTGCGGCGTCCTTGCCCCAAGGCGCTACAGCCATATCTTCGTGGACGAGTACCAGGACGTGAACTTTGCCCAGTACGCTTTGATCCGGCTGCTGGCGCCCGCGAAAACGCCTGGGGGGGAGGGACCCCGGCTCTGCGTCATCGGCGACCCCGACCAGGCAATCTACGCCTTCCGGGGCGCCGACCCGCGCTACATCGACCGCTTCCGCGAGGACTACCCCGGCGCCGCCGTGTACCGTCTGACAAAGAGTTTCCGCTGCGCTTCGCCGATACTGCGCGCCGCGGGCCTCCTTACGGGAAGGCGGCTTACGGGCCGCCCTGCGGCGGCGAGCCTGTACCGCTGCGGCTACCCCACGGAAAAGGCGGAGGCAGAAGGCATCGCCCGCCGCATTTCCCGGCTTATCGGCGGGGCCGGGTTTTTTGCCCTTGATTCCGGGATCGCAGGCGGGGCGGGGGATGGCGGCCTTACCAGCCTTGGGGACTGCGCCATTCTGCTGCGGGCCTCGGCACTGGCCGCCCCTATCGAAAAAGCCTTGAAGGACCACGGCATCCCCTTCCACCTCGCGGGCGAAAAACCCTGGAGGGAGGAGCTGCGCGTCTATGTGGAAGCGGTAAGCATACTAACGATGCATTCCTCAAAGGGCCTTGAGTTTGACCATGTGTTTGTCGCGGGCCTTGAAGAGGGGATTCTTCCCTTTACGCTGTACGACGAGGGGGATTCCCCGGAAACCAGCCGCGTGGAAGAGGAAAAACGCCTGCTCTACGTTGCCATGACCCGCGCGCGGACCGGCCTGTATCTTTCCTGGGCCCGCTCGCGGGTGTTTCGGGGAAGAAAACTCGAGCTTGGCCCCAGCAGGTTTTTGGGCGATCTGGAAGGCCTCGTGCCCCTGGAGCAGGAAACCCTCCCGCCGAGGAAAAAGGACCCGCAACTGCGCCTGTTCTGACGGGCGGCCTGCCGCCCATGCGGCCTGATTTATTTCGCGGCACTCCGCAAGAAAATGCGCCAAAATTCCGAAGCCGCCGTGCCCGCCAGTGCAGTCATGCCTGCCCCTGGGGATTGAGCATCCGGAAATCCTCTCCCAGGAAGATCCGGCGGACTTCCTCGTTGCCGGCAAGCTCGTGGGGCGTGCCCTCGAAGGCGATGATGCCCTGGTTCATGATCATGGCGCGCCGGGTGATCTCGAAGGTGTCGTAGATGTTGTGGTCGGTGATGAGGATGCCGACACCCTGCTGCGCCAGCCGCGTTATGACTTTTTTCAGCTCGCCGACGGTTTTCAAATCTATTCCCGCGAAGGGCTCGTCCAGGAGGAGGAACTTGGGCTCAATCGCAAGGGAGCGGGCGATCTCGGTTCTGCGCCGCTCGCCGCCCGAAAGGGTGATGGCTTTTTGCGCGCGCTTGTCCTGGAGGCCGAATTCGTCCAGAAGCGTTTCCAGCCTTTCGATTTTCTGCTCCCGGCCCAGGTCCTTGCGCGTTTCCAGGATCGCCATAATGTTTTTTTCCACGCTGAGTTTCGTGAAAACCGAGGTTTCCTGGGGCAGGTAACTTATGCCCGCCAAAGCGCGGCGGAACATGGGAAGCCGGGTGATGTTCTGTTCCTTCAGGAAAATTTCCCCCGCGTTTGGCTTGATGAATCCCACAATCATGTAGAACGTTGTCGTCTTTCCGGCCCCGTTCAGCCCCAGGAGGCCCACCACATCGCCCGCGCGCATGGAAAAGGACACGCCCCTTACCACTTCCTTTCTGCTGAAGCTCTTGCGCAGGCCCTCCACCCGCAAAACGATGCCGCCCTCTTCGGGGCTGCCCCCGGGCAACGCTTCCCCCGCTTCCCACGCCAGGGCGGCGGCACCGCTCATCTGGCCTCCCCTTCCGGCGCGTCATGGGTTTCATCTTCTTCTTTTGGCTCCGCCTGTTCCGCCTGTTCCGCCTGTTCCGCGCCGGGCGGGTTTTCTTTTGCCCCCTCATCGTCCCCCTTGTCGCTTCCGGAAACGATGGTGCCGGTGACGGTTCCCAAAAGGGTTATTTCTTCCGTGTCCAGATTCATCACAATGCGGGAAGCCCTGTATTCGTCCTTCTTCCAGAAGAGAACGGGCATGCCCGAAAGCTCCAGGGTGTTGACGCCCCGGCGGTAGGTGGTGAATTCCGCGCGGGCGGCGAGGTCCTTTTTGATGATCCTGCCCCCAATCTGGATAATAACCAGGTCTTCCTTGTCGCGGTTTTCCAGCCGGTGCCCGCGGATGACGATTTCGTTTTCCTCGTCCTCCATGTAGGCGTTTCCCGCGGCAAGGAGATTGTTGTTGATCCGGTCGAAGCGCAGGGTGTCGCAGGTAATAAACAGTTTCTTTTTGCTGTCCCGCGCGACGACGTTCCCCCTGCACTCGGCGAACTGGAAATCCTTGCCGTAAATCTCGATTTCGTCCGCGGAGATCTCCGTCTGCTCCGATTTGATGCGCGCCTCCCCGCGCAGCAGCGTCCTTTCCTTGCCCTTTGCGAGGCTGGTGGACATGCGGTTTCCCGTAAAACGGAAGGTGTCCGCGCCCGCGGCGGCGGCCAGGGCCAAAAACACGAGAATAAAACCTGTAACGCGAAACCGCATTTTCAATCCCTACCTAAAATATAAAAACAGGGAAACCAACCACGGACAAAAACGGACAACCTAAGGAGAAATCCCGATCAGAACTCCGTATCGTCCGTGTTTTTCCTTTATTCTTCCGTGCCGTCCGTCCCATCCGTGCCGTCCGTGGTTCCGGCTTCCTCCCCGGTCTCCTCCCCCTCCCCCGCGGTAACGAAATTCCCGTCAACGCCCTCCAGAAAAGAAATGATAAGGCGTTTAATGTCCGCCTCAAAGCCCCTGCCGGAAAACAGCGAGCCGTCCTCGTCAAAAATCTCCGTCACCTCGTCCGGCGAAGCGGAAAGAAAACGCCGCTCATCGTTCCAGTACAGATGCTGCGTCCGTATGCCGCCCTCTTCCTTGTGCGACACGATATCGATGTTTCCCTCGATTTCGGCGTTTTTTGTATCCGTGTGGTATACAACCATATCCGCCTTCCCCTCGGCCGTCACCTCGCCCGACTGCCCGTATTCGTGGAAATCCACGCCGAAAAGCACGATTTTTTTCGCGGCCTCATAGCTCTCCGATCTCCGCACCCTCATCTCCATGATCAGCCTGTCCTTTGTCGCGACCCGGTGGCGCAGGTTCACCATGCGGATATTCGGAAGCTGATCCTCCAGTTCCTCCGCGATCTGCCCTTCGCGGTAATCGATACTGCATCCGGCCACGCACATAAAAAAAACCAGGCAGGGGAAAAGCCCGGATTTCCCGTTCAGCATTTTTAGTTCCCGTCCGCCTTCCCGGCGGCGTGGGTTTTCGCCGCGCCGATAAAGCTGCGGAACAGGGGGTGGGCCTGGATCGGTTTGGAAAGAAACTCCGGGTGGAACTGCACCCCGATTCCCCAGGGGTGGCCCGCCCACTGCATGCACTCCACAAGCTCCCCGTCGGGCGTAAGCCCCGCGATCCTGAAACCCGCCTTTTCGAGCTGCCCCCGGTACTTGTTGGAAACCTCGTAGCGGTGGCGGTGGCGCTCGAAAATGGTATCCGCGGCGTAAATCTCGCGGGGCAGGAAGCCTTCCAGAAGGCGCGTCTCGCTGCGCCCCAGGCGCATCGTGCCGCCGTAATTTTTCACATCGATTTGTTCTTCAAGAAGAATCACCACGGGATTCGCGCAGGCGGGGGAAAACTCCGTGCTGTCCGCCTCCTCCAGCCCCAGCACGTTCCGCGAAAACTCGATGACCATCACCTGCAGGCCCAGGCAGATGCCGAAATACGGGATGCCGTGTTCCCGCGCCCAGCGGGCCGCCGTCACCATGCCCTGAATGCCCCTCGGCCCGAAACCGCCGGGAACAAGAATCGCGTCGATGTCCTGGAAAAACGTTTCGGGGTTTTGTTCCTTCTCCAGCCTCTCCGAATCGATTTTGACAAGCTCCACCTGCACCCCGTTCGCGAAACCGCCGTGGTACAGCGCCTCGTCAACGGACTTGTAGGAATCCGCGAGATCCGTATACTTGCCCACAAAGGCGACACGCACCTTTTCAGTCATTCTGCTGTGGACATCCACGATTGCCTGCCACGCGCCCATGTCGGAAGCGCCCGCCGGAATGTCGAGTTTCCGCAGAACTATCTCGTCCATCTTCTGCTGCTGGTACATCAGGGGAATCTCGTAAATCGTCGTCTTTATGTCATAGGCCGAAATAACCGAGTCAAACTCCACGTTGGTAAAAAGGGCGATCTTGCGCCGCATCTCCGGATCGATAAACCGGGAGGAGCGGCACAAAAGAACGTCAGGCTGGATACCGATTTCCAGCATGGACTTTACCGAATGCTGGGTCGGCTTGGTTTTCAGCTCGCCGCCGGACACCTCTGGAATCAGCGTCAGGTGGACGGACAAAACGTTTTTTTTGCCGTACTCGTGAATCAACTGCCTGGCCGCCTCCAGAAAGGGGATGGACTCGATATCGCCCACCGTGCCCCCGATCTCGACGATAACCACATCCGTATCCGAATCATCGCCTATGGCCGAAATCCTCTGCTTGATGCGGTCGGTGATATGGGGAATAACCTGAACCGTCCTCCCCAGGTACTGCCCCTCCCGCTCCTTCTGAATGACCTCCTGGTAAATCTGGCCCGTGGTAATGGAGTTCGCCCGCGCCAAAGGCGACATGGTAAAACGCGCGTAGTTTCCCAGGTCCAGGTCCGTCTCCGCGCCGTCGTCGGTCACATAAACCTCGCCGTGCTGGTAGGGACTCATCGTCCCGGCATCCACATTGATATACGGATCAATCTTGATCATCCGCACCCGCAGGCCCCTGCTGTTCAGAAGGCAGCCCAGCGAGGACGCCGCGATCCCCTTGCCCAAACTCGAACACACCCCGCCCGTAACGATG
>JAISXE010000323.1 GCA_031270615.1 Spirochaetia bacterium | reverse complement strand
AGGGATGCGACCAGCCTCGCAATTTCCGGGGGCGAAGTTTGCCCAGGAAAACTTCGCCTTGAATTTCCCGCTGTTTGTGAGTATACTGGATGCGTATGGAATCTGTCAGGTTTTGTCCGGATTGCGGGGGGCTTGTTGAAAAGGGGTTTCTGTTTTGTCCCTACTGCGGGAAGGAGTTCGCGTTCAAGGCCTCCGTCGGCGAAATAATCGACCCTTCTTTCAAAAAGCTGGCCCGCGCGGTGGCCGTGAAGACTTCCATAAGCCGGCTGGACACCTGTCGGCGCGCCCTGGACACCCTGGAAAAGGAACTGGATGAATTCCTTTTTGAGCGGCTTTAAATTTGCCTGAAAAATGCCGATTCTCTTACATATATATAGGGAGTGACGGCATTGAAAAAACTCTGCGGATTGTTTGTGTTTCTTTTGTGGGGTTTCGCCGCCTTGTTCGGTGAAATCGAGTTTGACAGGCTTGCTTTGTCCAGAAAAAACAGGCTTCTGTTTCAGGCCCGCGCCGAGGGCAGGGGGCATCCGGCCTACGCGGCGCTTTTTTTGGCCGACCTTGAATCCGGCGAGAAAAAGCCTCTTACTTTTTTCCCCGAGGATATCCGCTTCCTTCCCGCCACCGGGGGGCTTCAGATACAGAACCGCTTCGGGCTTTTTCGGACGGACAAGGATTTTTCCCGCATCCTGCCCCTTGAAAACTTCCCTTCGTTTCTTTCCGGCACGGCAGTGACGAACGGAAAGCTGCCCCGCGTTTCGACTTCCCCGGACGGCAGGTTCATTTTGTATACGGTCGAGTCAAGCCCGGCCTACGGAAGGCTCCAGCTTTTCGACAGCCAGACCGGCCAAACCCACCTTGTGTCGCCGAAGGCCGATATCCGCCTTGAGGGGCCCAAGGCCGCGTGGTCGCCGGATTCCCAGATTTTTATTTACGCGAAAGACCGGGGGCTTTACTATTTTTCCATCGAGCATCTTCTTGCGGGGAAGAACGTCGCGGAGAATTTCCGGCGCATGGGCGGGGGGGAGATCGAATGCGTGCAGTGGGGGAAATCCGGGGAGCTGTATCTTGTGTCCGGCACGCTTGTGTACAGGATACGGCAGGCCGAGCTTTTTACCCGCAGCCTGTACCAAAGCCTGCTCAAGCAGGGCGAGGTTGTCGGCAAGATTCCCTTTCCCTTTGATCCGAACTTTGACCGTTTCTGGATATCCCCCGGCGGCACCCACATGGTGCTCTGCCTGGACGGGCGGAATGTCTTTCTCTATACGCTTTTGAAAGACGACTACCTGGGCGGCGAGAGCCTGTCGCTTCCCTATCTGTATCTTCCCAGGACAACCCGCCTGGATACCCTGCTGTGGGGGAAGAACGATGTTATAACCCTTATGACGCGAAGCATGGAAAAGGGCGAACGGCGGACGGCGGTGTACCGCCTGAACCTCGCGGAAAAGAAAAGCGCGTTTGAGAAAACCGGGGACACGGACATCCTGGGCATGGTGCTTTCCCCGGACGAGTCGTATGCGGCCCTCCTCAAAAAGGATTCCGTCGAGATACGGGATTACTGGCAGTGGCAGACGCGGACGAACTTCGCCTACGAGGAACCCCTGGGCGCGGTCTGGGCGGGGACGAACCTGATTGTGGGTGGCACGCGCTTTGTGCGCAGCGTGTCGGCAGCTTCCGGCGAAAGCCGTTTTATTTGCTTTTCCCAGCCCGAGGCCTACGGGTTCAAGGGCGAGAACATCCAGATAAAAACCCTGGGGACGGTAAAAACCTATAGCCCGGAAAAAAACGAGTGGTACACGATGGAACGCCTGGATGTGGATGATGCTTCCAACGCGACGGAGGCCTTCCGCGTGTTTACGGAAAACCTGTCTTCCGGCCCCATGAAAAACACGATCATGGTGAGGAATCTCTCGGAGCCGGGGACCTTCCCCCTGTTCTCCTCCCCCCGGCGGCTGTATGACTCGCTGGACGCGCGGAATCCCGAAAAAACGGACATGAACAATTTTACCCACGGTTCGCGGACGCACCGGCGGGAGGTGTCTTTCGTTTTCGACGCCATTGACTCCGTGGACGGGCTTCAGCATATTCTGGAAGTGCTTGCGGACTACAAAATACGGGCCACGTTTTTCATCAGCGGGGACTTTATCCGGCGCAACCCGGAGGCTGTCAAAGAAATCGCCGATTCGGGGCATGAGGTCGGCTCGCTGTTTTTCACCTATTTCAATATTACCGATGCGCGTTTCGAGGTCAACACCGATTTCATCCGCCAGGGGCTTGCGCGGAACGAGGACAGCTACTACAAGACGACGGGCAGGGAGTTCTCCCTGCTCTGGCACGCGCCCTATTATTTTATCCGCAGCGACATTATCGAAGCCGCGGCAAAGATGAACTACCGCTATATCGGCCGCGATGTGGACAGCCTGGACTGGGTTCCCCGGCGCGGGGACAACGGCGTAAACCAGCTTTACCAGGGCGCCCCGGATCTTGTGGAGCGTATCCTGGAACAGAAAAAGCCGGGTTCGATCATCTCCATGCGCCTGGGCCGTCTGGACGATTCGGCGGTCGGCGACAGCCGAGAGGACTACCTTTTCCAGAAATTAGATCTCCTTGTCAACCAGCTTCTTGCCAGGGGCTATGAAATTGTTCCGGTTTCCGATCTGGTGGATCATGCCCAGTAAAAATGATTGCCGAAGTGCCACAAGATGGACTATATTTTCTTCGGAGGAAAGTAATTTGAAACAATACGCAAACCCTTCATCCGTGTACAAAGAGGCGCGGATACGCACGGCGGGGCAGGGCCAGCTTATCGTCATGCTCTACGATGAGGCAATCAAGCAGATCGATATGGCCCTCCAGGCGATGGAGAACCATGCAAAGAAGCTCGACGCCATCCATAATGCCATTACCAAGGCCCAGAACGTTTTAACGGAGCTGATGGTTTCCCTGGACTTTGACAAGGGCGGGGAGGTGGCCAAAGACCTGTTTAACCTTTATATGTTTTTCAACCGCCAGCTTATGGAAGGCAATGTCCGCAAGGATGCGGCCCCCCTCAGGGTCGTGAGGAACTTCATGGCCCAGATCCGCGAATCCTGGGTCCAGATAGCGAACACCCAGGTGCAGCCTGCGGCCTCCGGCCCCGGCGTCAATATCGCGGGGTAGTGTAAGGCTGTGACTTTTACGGAATTGGCCGCGGCCCTGGTGGAGCGGCTTTATTTTTACGGATCGGTTCTGGACAAAATGGAAAGCGCCGTGCGGGGCGGCGACACGGACCGCATCGAGGCCTATTCAAAGCTTGAAAGCCTCACGGCCTCGGAGATTCTCTGCCTGCGCAGGTGTTTTGCCGCCCGGGAAAACGAGGCTCCCCGGGACTACGGGTTTGGCCGCCGGGCCGAAGGGATAATGCAGGACATCCGCGCGGCGTCCCGGCGTCTTGCGGGCCTGCTTGAAAACGAAAAACAGGCTGTCCTGGCCCGGCTTCAGGAACTGCGCGCAAAAAACCCGCCCGCGCCTTTCAGGACGGAAACCCCCTCCCTTATCGACTACCAGGCGTGATTTGGAAATTAGGAATTAGGCATGAGGAATTAGGAGCGGATTAAGGATTTGGGCGCGTTTTGGCGCTCCGCGCCAAAACTGGGCTATTCGCTGCAATCTTTTTTTGCCGCGCGGCGGCAAAAAAAGGATTTCCGCTTCTATCCCTCGCGCGTATGGCCCCAGTCGCCTTTTTTGTCTATCCCTTGCCGGGCCTGTGTGGGCGCTTTCGCGTCCACACAGGCCCGGGCCAAAAAGGCGCAGATCTTTTTCTTAACTTGTTGACAGTGGTCAATAATCGTATTTGATAAACGGCAGCACGCTTTCCAGAAAATACAGGCGGTCGGCGAGGTATGCCTGTATTGTATCGCCCAGGGTATTC
>JAISXE010000089.1 GCA_031270615.1 Spirochaetia bacterium | reverse complement strand
TGCTGGGACATAAAGCACTGGGATAAGTTTGAACCTCTTGACCCACATAGAGGGGGTTTTGGCCGACAGCTTGAAAGTTTAAAAATCATAAAAGACGCCGTGGGTCCAGATGTTCCGGTAATCCAGACGGTGTATTCTCCATTCCATTGGGCTTTAAGATTAACGAGAGAATTCGCCAGGCAGTATCGCGAAGACGCCAATACCGTAGACAGGGGGCTTTCCACCATAACGGCCAGCTTGGTTGCTTTTATAAAGGCATGTATCAATGAAGCCGGGATTGATGGTTTTTTTCTCGCTATTTACGGTGCGCAGTCTATTTTCTTTGCAGAAGAAGAATTCACGCGCTGGTTATTGCCGCATAATAAGCGAGTCCTCGCCGCAATGCGCGAGTCCCCAATGGTAATTACCCATATCCACGGTTTGAAGCAGAGTTATTTTGATGCGTGTAAAGATCTTGACTGTGATGCTTTAAGCTGGGAAGATAGAACAGCCGGACCTTCCATTGCCGAAGCAAGGAAGAAAAGCAATAAGTGCTTTATGGGAGGCGTTGACCACGAACGGGCGCTTACCGCGACCACTGATGAAGTTTATAAAGAATCCGTCGATGCGATCAAGCAAAGCGGGGGATATGGACTCATCCTTGCGCCAGGATGTACATTTGATCCCGCGACTCCTGTGGAGAATGTGTTCGCGATGAAACGCGCGGTTTTCGACTGTGCCCCAAAAAAATAGTTTGATTTTGATCCAGTAATTTTAGAAAAGGAGAAACGACATGACAAAAAAAAATCTGATTGCGGCATTGCTTGTCTTTGCCGCGGCCCTGCCCGTGTTTGCCGGAGGCGGTTCGGAGGCTCCGGCGCAGGATTCGCCGATTGTGATCGGGGTTATGGCGCCTATCACGGGGGACAACGCCGAATACGGTGAGTTTTTCCGCACGGGCGCGACCCTTGCGGTAAAGATCATCAACGACAAGGGCGGGATTAACGGGACCCCGGTTGAGCTTCTTATTGAAGACTCGAAATCCGATCCGAAAGAGGCGGTTCTTATCGCGCAGCGGTTTATATCCAACCCCGCTGTTATGGGAGTTGTCGGGGACTTCAACAGCACCGCGTCCATGGCGGCCGCCCAGATTTTTTCACCTGCGGCGCTGGTGCAAATATCGCCCACGGCCTCGCATCCGGGTTTCACCGCCATCGGCGAATACATTTTCCGTTCCGGCACCACCCAGGTCCATGAAGCGTCGTTTCTGGCGCGCTGGGCCGTCAAGGACCTTGGCCGCAAACGCATAGCCGTTATCTACATCAATAACGACTGGGGCGTTGTCACCCAGGAAAATTTTATCAAGACGGCGAAGGCCGAGGGCGCCGAGATTGTCGCGCTTGAGCATTTTATTCCCGGGGACAAGGATTTTACCGCGAGCCTTACCAAGATCAAGAACGCGAATCCCGATATGTTTTTTGTTGGCACGCAGTGGGCGGACGCCGCCCTTCTAGCGACGCAGGCCCAGAAGCTGGGCCTGAAAGTTGACCTGATGGGCGCGGGAACCCTGGCGACGGATCCCCTCATCCAGAACGCGGGCATGGCGGTTGAGGGCATACGGGCGAATTCCCAGTATTTTGTCGGCGACACCCGGCCGCCTTCAAAATTCTTTACGGACGAATATCAGAAGATGTTCCCCGGCCGCAGGCCGCACAGCCACGCCGCGCTTACCTACGATGCAGTGAATCTGCTTGCGGAAGGCATCAAAACCGCCGGCAAGGATCGCGCGAAAATCCGGGACGCCATGGCCGGTATTAAGGATTTTCCCGGCGCTACCGGAACCCTCACGTTTGACGCGGAGCGGAACCCCTTCAAGGTTTTCGCAAAAATCCGGGTCATCGATCAGAAGTGGCAGATAAGCCCGGAATGATCGGCTGCGGACGCTGAAAAGCACATCCGGCCCGCGCCAAGGGGGGCGGGCCGGAACCATTCCAACAAGGAGAAGCGATGTTCCTGCAACAAGTCTTCAACGGCTTGGCCCAGGGCAGCACCTATGCCCTTATCGCTGTGGGCTTTGCCCTTATAATCGGCACGCTGCGGCTGGTTTCATTCTGCCACGGTGAAATATTCATGATGGGGGCCTATGTGGCCTTTACGGTTGTTTCCCGTTGGCAGGGTTCCCTTCTTGCCGCTTTTGTTGTGGCTTTCGCGGCGGCCGCTTTGCTGGGGGCGCTGGTCGAGTTTGTCGGATTCAGGCTTTTGCGCGGCGCTTCAAGAATATCCTCCCTGCTTGTTACCATAGGTTTTTCGACCATCTTCCTCAACGCCGCGCAACTGATCTGGGGCGCGCAAACCCAGTCTTTTCCCACGGACATTGACAGCGCCTTTGAGTTTATGGGCATCCGCTTCACCTTCATCCAAATTGTCGTCTACGCCGTTACAATCTGCATGTTTATCCTGCTTCATCTCCTGCTGGGCAAAACAAAACTTGGCCGGGCCATCAGGGCGACGGCGCTTGACCACGAGGCTGCCTTTGTTATGGGCGTCGATGTCAACCGGATTTACTCTTTTACCTACGCCCTTGGCTCCGCGCTGGGCGGGCTGGCGGGCGTGCTTGTGGGATTGTATTATAACGCCGTGTATCCCGCTATGGGAGGCATGATGGGACTCAAGGCTTTCAGCGCCTGCATCCTTGGCGGGCTTACCAGCATACCGGGGGCGGTTGTCGCGGGGTTCTTCCTCGGCGAGATTGAAAACCTTGCCGTCGCGTACATCTCATCGGGGTTCAGGCATGTGTTCTCTTTCGCCATTCTCATCTTTTTCCTGATATTCCGGCCCCGGGGACTGTTCGGCAGAAAGGACAGCATACGATGAAAAAACTTTCCTATGCGCTTATACGCTGCGCCCCCATTTTGGGTGCCTTGCTGTTTTTCTGCACACTGCCGCTGTATGTCAGAAGCGATTATATCCTGCGGGTTTTTGTCCAGATCGGTATTTATGTCCTTCTTACTTCCAGCTTAAATATCGTAAACGGCTACACGGGGCTTTTTTCCGTAGGGCACGCCGCTTTTTTCGGGCTGGGGGCCTACGGCTCGGCAATCGTGTGCACGAAACTGAATCTGTCCTTCTGGCAGGGGCTTCCCACGGGCATGCTGATTGCCAGCCTTGCCGCCTATGTCATTGCCAAACCGACGCTGCGGCTCAAGGGGGTTTTCCTTACCCTTGTTACGATGGGATCCAACATGATCATCATGCTGGTATTCCTCAACTGGGACAGTCTGACGGGCGGCTCCCTCGGCATAATGGGCATCCCCATGCCGGAAATATTCGGCACGAAATTTTTGAGGCCCCTGCCGTATTACTATCTGATCATTGTTGCGGACATCCTCGTCATTGTTCTGCTGGACAGGCTGATGAGATCGCGTTTCGGCCTGACTTTGAAGGCGATCCGCGAAGACGAGCGCGCGGCTTCCTGTAACGGCATCAACGTTGCCAGGTACAAAACCATGGCCTTTGTCATGGCGGCGGTCATAGCGGGGGCGGCGGGATCTTTTTACGCGCACTACTACCGTTATATCTCGCCGGAGGCTTTTAATTTTACCGAAAGTTTTATCATCGTTACCATGCTCGCTTTCGGCGGGCCGGGAAATATTCTGGGGCCTGTTGTGGGCGCGGCGATCCTTGTGGGGGTAACCGAGGCTTTCCGGGCTTTCGCGGATTACCGGATGGTCTTTTACGGGACACTGCTTGTCCTCATGATGATATTCCGCTCCAAAGGGCTTCTTGGCGGGCGTGAATATTCGCTTACCATTACCTGGCCACCCGTCAAGAAAACGGTTTACAGCAAAGGCGACCGCTTTCTTGACACCGAAAAAGAGGAAAACGATGAGCCTGCTGCAGGTTGAGAAAATGTGCAAAGACTACGGCGGACTGAAGGCTCTGTCCGGCGTGTCTTTCAGCATGGAAAAGGGAGAGATTGTCAGCATTATCGGGCCAAACGGCGCGGGCAAAACGACGCTCTTTGACTGCCTTACCGGCTATATCCCCAAAACTTCGGGCAAGGTTGTTTTTGACGGCACCGACATAACGGCGTACCCTCCCCACGACGCGAACAAGGCGGGTATGGCCCGAACCTTCCAGCAGATACGGCTTTTCCCGAACCTGACGGTCATGGAAAACCTGCGGGTCGGCATGCACAGCCACACGCGCGGGGGAATCTGGGCGGGTATTTTCCATCCAGCATGGTATCGCAAGCAGGAGGAGCTATGTTACCGGAAGGGCCTTGCCATTCTCGCGCTTTTCCAGGAGAGGCTTTTGCCCCGCGTGGATCAAAAAGTCATGGAGCTTTCATACGCGAACCGCCGAAGAACGGAAATCGCGCGGGCGCTCGCGAGCGAGCCGAAACTGCTTCTGCTTGACGAGCCGGCAGCGGGAATGAACCCCCATGAAACACGGCTTGCGACTGATTTGATACGCGAACTGCGGGACAAGGGAAACACGATACTGTTTATCGAACACGACATGAGCATGGTGATGAGCGTCTCCGACAGGATTGTCGTGCTGGATCACGGCGTAAAAATCGCGGAGGGGCCTCCCTCGGAGATCCAGAAGAACGAGGACGTGCTGGAAGCCTACATGGGGAGGCGCGAACATGCTGAAGCTTGAGGGGGTTTCCACGCGCTATGGCCAGATGCAGGTCCTTAAAAAAGTCTCGCTTGAGGTAGGCGAAGGCGAGCTGGTGTGCCTTCTGGGAGGGAACGCCTGCGGCAAGTCCACGACCATGAAAGCCATTCTCGGCTTGGTTGTCCCGTTTGAAGGCCTTGTGGAATTCCGGGGAAAAAAGATCAACGGCCTCAAGCCCGCGGAAATAAGCCGGATGGGAATCGTCCCGGTACTGGAAGGCAGGAGGATATTCTCCGAAATGTCCGTCGAGGAAAACCTTGTTATGGGCGCGTATTTGCGCAAAGACAAGGACGGCATCGCGGACGATATGGAAAAAATGTATTCGCTGTTTCCGGTTCTTAAAGAGCGCAGGAAACAGGCCGGCGGGACATTGTCCGGGGGCGAGCAGCAGATGCTCGCCATGGCCCGGGCATTGATGGCGCGTCCCAGGCTGCTTGTCATGGATGAGCCGTCCATGGGGCTTTCGCCCAAGTATGTCCAGCAGGGTTTTGAAATGATAAAAACCATTCACGCGCAGGGCGTTTCCATGCTTCTCGTGGAACAAAACGCGAACATGGCGCTTTCGGTTGCCGACAGGGGATACGTCCTGCAGGTGGGGGAGATAGTCCTTTCCGGCAGCGCTTCGGAATTGAAGGAAAACAGCGCCCTGAAAAAGGCGTATCTCAATATACAGGACAAACCGTAGCCATTCAGCCGGAAAAGAAAACCACGGACGCACGGACGAAAGCGGAAAATTTGAAGTAAAAAGTCTGTGCGGCCTGCGGCTGATTTTCTTCGCCTGCGCATAGGAAAACGCGCGCGAAGCGCGTCCCTTAATTATGCTTTACGGCCGGCACACGCACATCCATCTCTGCCTGATTTGGAAGGCATGGTCCATCAGCCCCAGCAATTCCAATTTCGGAAAAATTCAAGGCTTAGTATGGCCTCAACAGAGGATATTAGCGACGCTTTTTCATTTTGGGCGTATTTTTGTTTCGTGAGGTTGTTCCAAAACCCGAGAAGCCCGTGGGGCG
>JAISXE010000021.1 GCA_031270615.1 Spirochaetia bacterium | reverse complement strand
ATTGCAGCGGAAAGCCCGGCTGGTCGTATTTTTGTACCCGCTGCGCGGATACAAAAATACTGCTCGCCCATGCAACCCGGGTTTTTGGCGCGGGAGCGCCAAAAAGGCGCACATCTTTTTCTTAACTTGTTGACAGTGGTGGAAATCAGTCGTTTTTGCCTTCCGCCACGCGGAGTTTTTCCCTGATCGCTTCCGCCGTGGCCATGCTGAGACCCGCCGCTTTCGCGATATCGCTGCCGGAAGCCGCCGCGATCCCCTCCACGGAGCCGAAGCGCTCAAGGAGCCTGCGGCCCCTCCTCTCGCCGATGCCCGGCACGGAGGTAAGCCTTTCGAGGGACAGGGTTTTCTTCCGCAGCCTTTTGTTGAAACCCGTCGCGAAGCGGTGGGCCTCGTCCCGCACGGCCTGGAGGATACGCAGGGCGGGGGACCCTTCCGGCAGAATGACGGGGTCTTTCTGCCCCGAAAGAAATATCTCCTCGTTCTTTTTGGCAAGCCCGATAAGGGGAATGTCCCCCAAATCCAGGGCGTCGAGGATCCCCCGCGCGGCGCTTACCTGCCCCTTGCCGCCGTCAATCAGCACAAGATCGGGTTTTTCCTTTTTCTCGTTCTTCACCCGCGTATAGCGCCGCGCCACCACTTCGCGCACGGATTCAAAGTCATCGATGGCGCCGTTCAGGGTCTTTATGTGAAAGCTCCTGTACGATTTTTTGTCCGGCGCCCCCCGGTAGAACGACACCATCGAAGCGACAGGATGCCTGCCCGAAAGCTGGGCAATGTCAAAACCCTCGATGCGCAGGGGAACCCGCGGCAGCCGTAAAAGGCTCTTCAGGTCCTCCAGCGCGGGAATATTGCCCCGCTCGTGCAGGCGCCTGCGCAGGTCGTGGACGGCGTTTTCCCGCACCATATTCAACACGGAGGCATCCCGCCTGTCCGACGCGGCAAGGCAGCGCACCTGCCTTTTCAGTTCCCGCGAAAAATATTCCGGCAGGCTCCATTCCGAAGGAACCTCGCGCAGGTACAGCACGGAGGGAAGCCGGGAAGCCTCCTGGTAGTACTGCACAAGAAACTGCTCCGCAGCGCAGTCGCCGGAATCGTAGAGAACCGCGCGGAAAACATCCCGCCCCAAAAGTTTCCCGCCGCGCATCTGGAACACCACAAACGTGCACAGCCCGTCTTCCGCCGCCCAGTCCACATAGTCGCGGCTTTCCGCGTCGAAGTCCACCACGTTCTGGCCCCGGTCGAGGTTTTCGACGGCCTTAATCAGATCCCGCAGGCGCGCCGCGTTTTCAAAATCAAGGGACCTCGCGCTTTCATGCATGTCTTTGGTAAGCCGGACGATAAGCCCCTCCGTTTCGCCGGAAAGCAGCCTGCGGATCTCCTCAAGGCCTGCGGCATATTCCTCCCTGCCCACCCTGCCGGCGCAGGGCGCGGAGCAGCGCCCGATGTGGCAGTACAGGCAGGGATGCTCCCGCTTTTTCAAAGGCCCCCGGCATTTGCGCAAAGGAAAGAGCTTCTCGATCAGGCCAAGGTACCTGTCAAGGCTTGTCACATCGGGGTAGGGGCCGAAGTACTGCGAGCCGTCGTACATCATGCGCCGCGTGCGGAAAACCCTGGGGTAATCCTCCGAGGTAATGCGGATGACGGGATAGGACTTCCCGTCCTTCAGGTTGATATTGTAACGCGGCGCGTGCCTCTTGATCAGCGTGTTTTCCAGAAGCAGGGCCTCGTATTCGTTCTCCGTCAGGATATATTCGATGGAGCCGATCTTCCGCACCAGGGTCCGCGTCTTGACATCGCGGTTCGCCACGAAATACGAGCGCACGCGGTTTCTCAGGTTTTTCGCCTTGCCCACATAGATTACCGCGCCCTTCGCGTCCTTCATGATATACACGCCCGGGCTTCCGGGAAACCGGGCCGCCGCCCCGCGCAGTTCCGCTGCGGAGTCCCGGCCGCCCTCCGGGGATCCAGCCTCTTCCTTTTCCATCTGCCTTAACTATACCATAATTTCCCGCAATTTAAAAACCCGTTATGCGGGACGGCCCGCTAGGGGCACACAACGCGGAAACCCACAATGGCGTTCCGGTCGTGCAGGTAGACAACGTAGCGGAAGGCCAGCGTGCAGTCGGACGCGCCGTCGATCCAACTGCCTCCCCGGAACACCCGGCCCGCGCCCGAGAACACGTCCTGGCACCATTCCCACACATTCCCGCTCATGTCGTACAGCCCGCGGCTGTTCGGCTGCTTGCTTTTTACCGGGGCGGTAGAGCTTACCCCGTTGCCTGAGCCGCCGTAAACCGCCACAGCGTCGATGTCATTGCTCCCCGCGTAGGCGCAGGTCCAGTTCGCGGTATCGTTTGGATCGCCGCCCCGCGCCGCGTATTCCCACTGCGCTTCCGTTGGCAGGCGGAACCCGCTGGCCCCCGTATCCAGTACCGCGTTTTCCGCTTTCCCGCTTCCGGCGGCGACATCGCTGTCCTCGCTTTCCCGCAGAACCGCGTTGTTATATGTATACACCGGCTTCTTCCCTGCGGCCTCGCTGTAGGCGTTGCACCACACCGCCGCGTCCCGCCAGCTTATCTCCGTTACCGGATGCTGGTTTGTGCCGACCGCTGGGCCGGAATCGGGATAGTCCCCTCCCTGCCGCCCGGCATTGGCAAAGCTGTAGCCTTTGTTGCTCTCCGCCCAGGTTTTTACCGCATGCCACAGCTCCCAGGTTATCTGCGTTTCGCCTATGGAGAAGGCGGGAACCGAAACATTATTCGCGGCGGCATCGGAGAACGGTCCCTCCCCCCTGCCGGAATCAGTTCCGCTATAGTCAACATCCACATATACTGTCCCGGCGGGAACAGCCTTCATCGCGTAAGCGGGAAGTCTGGGTAAAGAGGGAGGCCCGTCATCCCGGCCCCCCGTGCCGCGGCCTGTAAAAGTCATCCCCGGTGCCGCCGCCGGGAAAACCGTTTTTCCAATCCTTGTTTCATCGCGCATGTCTCCTTACAAGAATTTTTTTTACCAGGCTGCGGCTATGGGGAAAAAAGGAAAAATTTTCCCTCAGTGTTATAAAAATTAAAAACCAAT
>JAISXE010000015.1 GCA_031270615.1 Spirochaetia bacterium | reverse complement strand
CACTGTCAACAAGTTAAGGCATAGGTCAGCCCGTGGGGCGCAAAGGATTGAAGCGGAAAGCCCGCAGACCCCCTCAAGGGGGCGAGGACTTGGAGCGGAAAGCCTGGTTTTTGGCGCTCCGGTGCCAAAAATGCGCGCACATCTTTTTCTTAACTTGTTGACATTGGTCTCCAAGTTGAAAAAAGCGGGGCCTGCTTCGCAAAACAGGCCTGCTTTCTTCCGCGCCAGACGCCGCTACATAGCGCCCGCGCGCTCGGCGATTTTTTTCGCGATGTAGGGCCGCAGGTCTTTTACCGTGACGATGGCGTCGATGGAGCCAACCTGCCGGGCGCGCTCTACGCAGTGGGTCCTGTCAAAACGCGCGGCAAGGGCGCTTTGCTTTTCGGCGTGGACGCGGCGGAAGATTTCTTCAAAGTCTTTTTGGGTAAAGCCGCTGCCGGTTTTGAGTTTTCCCTGGGCCTTTATTACCTGGGGGTCCTGGTAGGTTTCTTTGAGGACGAGGGATGGAAAAACCACCGCCGCCGCAGGGGCGCCGCCGATGACCGAGGCGTAGGCGCCTTCCAGGGCGACGCTGTGCAGGTTCGCGTTGAGGCGTTTGGAAAAAACGACATAAGCGCCGCCGTGGTAGCGGGCGATCACCACAAAAATAAAAGGGCCGCGGAAATTGACCACGGCGCGCCCGATTTCCGCGCCGTACTCAAGCTGGAGCTTGCGCAGGGATTCGGGCGAACCGTCGAAGCCCGAAAGGTTCGCGAGCATGACCAGGGGCAGGCGGCCGGAGAAGGCGTTAATGCCCCGCGCCACTTTTTTGGAGCTGAGGGGAAAAAGCGTCCCGCCCGGCCAGTTTTCCGGCCCGTCCCAGGGCACGTCGCCCTGGCGGGGAACGGGGCGGCTTTCGATGCCGATGATGCCGGCCGCGTATCCGGCGATGCGGGCCTCCCACACGATGGCGGTTTCCGCATCGCGCATGCCCCCCCAGCGCTCAAGGCGGGGCAGGTCCTGATCGACAAGCGCGCCCATCACCTGCCGGATGTCGAACGGCTTTTTGCGTTCGGGATTCAGTTTGGGGCTGAAGATATCGCCGATGGCGGCAAAGCCCTGGCCGTGGCTGTCCTTGTAGGGGAAAAGGCCGATGTCCCTGTCCGCGGGGTCGCCCGTGGCCGCGCGCGCGGGATACAGGCTGCCAGGCTCGCGGTAGCTGAGGCTGTAGTGGCGGAACAAAACCAGCCAGGCTTCTTTCAGGTTTTTTACGCGGATCTGGGCCTGGCCGTTGGGTTCCATTATTTTCGCGGCCCCGCCTATGCCCACGTTGTCCTCCGCGGAAACGGACCCGGAAAAATCCAGGGCCTTCTTGCCGGTGAGCAGCAGCGAGGCATCCTCCGTCATGACGAGGAGGCCCCGCGTGTGCATCAGCATGGTCGCCTCGGCGTCCCAATAGCTCTGCGCGCCCACGTTGATGCCCGCGACAATGATGTTCAGCTCCTTTCCCCTTTGCGTGTATTCGATGATGCGCCGGAGGGTGCTGGCGGTCCAATCGAGGTTTTCGGTTCCCGAATCCATGTCGATGCGCGCGCCGCCGGATACGGGCAGGAATTCCGCGGGGATGCCCAGGTCCTCGGCAAGGTCGAGGGCCGCGTTGACGCGGCGGCATTCGGCTTCGGCAAGCGAGCCTAAATCCGCCGTGGGGTCCGAAATGATGATGACCCGGCGCGCCAGCCTGCCGCAGGGAAGGGGGTTGGAGATGAGGCCGAAAACGATATTCCCGGTGTTCTGCCCATAGGGTCTGCCCCGGACGCTGCGGTAGGTTTTTTCCGGCGAAGCGCCGGCCGGGTTTTCGGGGTTGTCCGCGAGATCGTATTCCTCGAACTCGCCAGGGGGAAGCTCCTCCGCGCCTTCCTTCGTCAGCATGCGTATGACTTCGTAGGGATAAAAGGTGTTCCTTTGCCGCGAGCGGACGACTTTTGCGACATAGGCGTCCATAGGCTCCATAGGCGCGCAGACCGGGGAGCGGCTTGAAAGGGTAAACCTTGTGCCGACGAGGTTATCAAAAAGCAGTTCCTGCTCTTCGGCCTTCCCGGTTTCGGCGTTCAGGATGCGGCAGTAGATGGAAAGCCGCTCGATGCCGAGGTCGAAGGTCCGCGAGGCAAGCAGGGACGCGTAATCCTGTATCTGGTTCATGCTCGCGGCCAGAACGGGCCGTATGTGGATGACGATTCTGTTCCAGTGCAGGCGGTTCCTGCGGCGGATCTGCTCCACGCGCAGGGCGCACACCGCGTCCATGAAAGTCTTTTCAAAAGCCACCATGCGGCCTATCGCGCCCCCAGGGGTCAGTTCCGCGCGGGTGGAGGAAACCTCCGCGAACACCATGAGGCGCTCGTCGCGTTTGTTTTCCGCGCTCACGCAGTGAAAAACGTAAAAGTCCTCGCCGGACTGCAAAAGCTCCGCCCTGAAACGCGAAAGCCGGTAGATGCGCAGCTCCCTGTAGCTCAAGGGGCTTAACGAGGCCCTGAGCGCGTCGGGAACCCAGGAGGCGGCCCTGCCCGTTTTTTTGGGGACAAAGGCCTGCCATGAAAGCTCCGCGCCTTCCAGGAAGCCCAGGCTGAGGCACGCGGCGCGGGGCGGGAGTTTTTTTATGCCTGCCACGCATTTCCTGCGGAAATCCGCGCCCGCGCCGGTTTTCACATAGACGATGGTTTCCCGCTCTTCGGGTTTTTCCTCGCCGGAGTTTTCGGCAATCAGGGCAAGGCAGTCTTCAAAGGACTCCCCGTCGGCGACAGCGAGAATGGTTTCGTGGCGGCCCGCAAAGTCGCGGGATTCAAGCCGGCACAGCCGCGCATCCGCCCTTCCTATGATTTCCGCCCCGAGGCAGTCGCGGTCGCGGTTCATCCTGCGGCAAAGGCCTTCAAGGGCGATCTCCGCGGCCTTTTTTTCTTTTTTGTCCAGGCACAGGCTCACAAACTCAGGAGCCGCGCCGCCGCCCAGATTCTGGAGCCTGTCAAAAAACGGCTGGTCGCTGCGGCGGCTGGCCCTGGCCTTGAGCACAAGGCCAACCAGGCGTCCCACCTGCGCCCGTTTCTGCTCCTCGATGCTCTCAAGCCGGCCGCGGTCAAAATGCCTGTAGCGCACGTTGATGGCGGCGTCGGCAAGCGCGGGCATCCGCGCCTGCACCAGAAGGACAAGCTCATCCAGAAGCCCGGCGGCGCTCCCCAAAACGTCCTCGCTTTGGCTGTCCTGCAAGGCCTCCGCCGAGGAAAGCGCCGCCAAAAGCAGCCTCTGCTTCAGGGAAATGTCCGCCTGGGAGCGGAAAATATGAAAAATCAAATGCCGGGCGTCCTCCACCGAGCTGTCCTTGCCCTGCGCGTACAGCGCGAACACGCGGGAGAGCGCCTTTACGAAGGATTCGGGCAGGCCCTTTTCCCTGTCAACGCTGCGTTTGAAGTAATGGGACAAAAGCTCCTGCGAGGAGGAAATCCTCTGCACCTCCGCTTCCGGCGCAGCGGCCGCGCTGAGGCTTTGGATGGCGGTGAAGAACTCAAGGGCGTTTTGGACGAGGAGGCGGAAGGGATCGAGAAAACCGGGATTCGCTTTGACGAAATCCTGCAGCTCCTCGAAAAGCCCGGAGGCGGCGGGCGAGCGGTCAAAACCCGCGAAAACGGCAAGGAATTCCCTGCGCAGGCGCTCCCATTCGTTCTGTTTCCCCTCGCCGCAGAAACTTCCAAAATCAATTCCCGCGAGGGCCTTTCCAGCGGGCTTTTTGCCGCCGGGGTTTTCCGTTTTTTCCCCCGTGTCCAGCACCACAAGAACCTGCCCCGCGCCCACCTGCTCGCCCGCCTTGACGCGGACCTCCCGGACAACGCCCGCCTGGGGGGAGGGAATGATCATCTCCATCTTCATGGCCTCAAGGGTAAGAAGCACATCGCCTTTTTCCACGGCCCTTCCCGCGGGCAGCGGCGCCGAAAGCACGAGGGCCGGGGACGGGGCCTTGATCATGCCGCCGGATTCCGTTTCAAACTCGTAGGGAATGCCGTCGATCTCAACCTGCAGGGTGTCGCCCCTTTCGTTGATCTGGACATGCCGCCGCTTGCCCGCCGCGAAAAGATACGACTCGTCCTGCGCGCGGACATAGCGGACGGAAAAATCCCCGCCGCCCTTCAGGCTGAGGGAATACCTGTTTTCCCCCACATAGCGGACCAAAAACGCGAAGGGCCGCCCCAGCGCGCTTATCTGTACCTCGTGCCCGGCGCCGGGCACGAGGTCGCGGGGGGAGCCAAACGTGAACATCTGCTGGCTGAAATTGGCGAAATCCTCGCTGTACCTGCGGCGGTACTGCTCGATGGCCGCGCAGGCCAGGGCCTCCGGCCACGAGGCGTTTTCCGCGAACCCGCGCCGCGAGGAAAGAAGCTCCTCCACAAAGCGGGTGTGCACCCCGCCCTTTCTGATATCGGGATTGGACAGGAGGGCCAGCACGAAGGAGCGGTTCGTCGTGCCGCCTTCGATTTTGATCCGCATTTCCTGCAAAGCCCGCTCAAGGCGCGCGATGGCCGTCGGCCGGTCCGGCCCGTAGGCGATGATCTTCGCGGCCATGGAATCAAAATCGGGGGAAATCACGCTTCCCTCCTCTATGCCGGAATCAACGCGGATGCCGGGTCCCGATGGAATCCTGAAACGCAGGACCTTTCCCGGCGCGGGCCGGAAACCATGGTTGGGGTCCTCCGCGTTCAGGCGGGCCTCCAGGACGGCCCCCCTGGGAAGCGGGTCCAGGCCGCCCAAGTCCTCGCCCCGCGCGACGCGCAGCTGCCCATGCACCAGGTCGATGCCGTAGAGCTGCTCGGTAACCGGATGCTCCACCTGGAGCCGGGTATTCACCTCCATGAAGTAAAACTCCCCGCGGGCCAGGTCGTAGAGGAACTCCACGGTCCCGGCGCTCCAGTACCCCGCGGCCTTGACAAGCCGCGAGGCCGCGGCCTCCATCGCTTCCATTGCCTGGGGATCAAAATCCGGCGCGGGGGTTTCCTCGATGATTTTCTGGTTCTTCCGCTGCACGGAGCAGTCCCGCACGCCGAAGGTCTTCACGTTGCCGAACCTGTCCGCAAGAACCTGCACCTCCATGTGCCGCCCCTTTTCCACCAGCCGCTCGACAAAGACAACGGCATTGCCTGTTATGCGCAAAGTCTCGTCCACCGCGGACTTCCATGCAGCCGCAAGGTCGCCGGGCCCGGGGACAAAGCGGATCCCCCTGCCCCCGCCCGCGTTTGCCGCCTTGATGATAAGCGGGTAGCCTATCTTCCGCGCGGCGGCCCGGGCCGCGGCAAGATTCTTCACGGGACCCCGGCTCCAGGGGCAAATCGGCACGGCGTTTTCTTCCGCAAGCCGCTTTGCCCTGATCTTGTCGCCCAAAAGGCCCATGGCTTCGGAAGACGGGCCCAGGAAAACCAGGCCGGCCTCCTCCGCAAGGGCCGCGAAAGCCGCGTCCTCGGAAAGAAAGCCCCAGCCCGGCCACAGCGCCGAACAGTTGGAACTCAGGAGGGCCTCCATCACGAGTTCCCGGTCCAGATACGGGCTGCCGCCCCCCCTGGCAAAACCCGGAAAATAGGAAAAGGCGTGCGCCTCGTCGGCCTGCTGGGCAAACAGCGCCTCGCGTTCCCCGTCCGTGCAGAAAGCGACGGTCTGCATTTTGGTCCCATGCAGTTGGTTGAAATCCCGCACCGCGCGGATAAACCGGACGGCTGCCTCGCCCCGGTTCACGATTCCGATGCGGGCCTTGTCGTTCAGACTTTGCTCAGTTTTTGACATACGCATATACTAGATTATGAAAACAGAAAAATCAAGTGTTTTTGTCGGCCAGTGGCCGACAAATAGCCCCCGGCAGGAGCCAGGGGGAAAGCCTTCCCCCTGCCGCGCACACGGTAGCGCGGCCCCCCCTTCTCCGGGGGTATCCCCCCGGAACCCCCAGGAATCCAGCCAGCGTAAGCGCCGCCTGTAAGGGGCTGGGCTTTGCCCTGCGGTTTCCCGCTCCGCTTGCAAAGCCGGGGGAGGATAAAAATTAGGAATGAGGAGTTCCTAATTCCTCATCCCTAATTCCTCATTTTTCCGTGGGGTCGGTGGTTCTCTTATTCCCTGCGGTTATTTAGGCCTGTGGCCAGCCTTAGAGGGTTTTCACGGCCTTCAGCGGCAGCGACAGGATGTCGGCTATGTCCCCATCGGAAACACCCCTGGCCTTCAGCTTCCGGGCGCTTTCCAGCTTGTCTTGGTAGGCTTTTTTCTTTTCCTCCGCGCGGGTTTTCTTGCGGGTTTCCGCGCGGGTTTTCTCGCTCACCTCCGCTATCAGTTCCCGCCTGTCAAGCTCGTATTTCATCTTGCTCTCGTTC
>JAISXE010000014.1 GCA_031270615.1 Spirochaetia bacterium | reverse complement strand
CTGTCTTTATGCGTGCTTTTGCCTGAAGCATGGGAACATTATAGCCATTACGGGAATTTTGCACAAGCCCCCGCAAAAAAAATCCAAGCACGGAAGACACGGACAGCACGGAAAAAATGAGGAAGGAGAAACGGGGAATGAGGAATTGGCAGTCCGTGGCGGTCTGTGCGGTCAGTGGTTTTCCGTATTCTTCGGCAGCCCCTGGGTCGCGCGAGGGGCTGGTCGCAATTTTCTTTAAGGCCGTACAAGCAGGCCGTGGGCGAAGCCCCGTGTTGGTGGCACAAAACGGTCTGCCGCCCATGCAACCTGGATCGAAGGGGCGCGAAGCGGCCACGCGCCCTGCGCGGGGCGGAACCCCCGCAGAGCCCGGTTTTTTGCCGGGCAAAAAACGCGACATAACTCCTCACTCCTAATTCCTCACTCCTCATTCCTACTCACCCCCTCCTCCCCGGTAATGGTTGATTAGGCAGCCGTCGGCGAGAATCTGCCGTTCCTCGCCGGTAAGCCCGCCCAGTTCCGCGTGGATGCGCCGGGGTTCCCCGCCGATGAGGTAACCCGTGATGCCGCCTGTCTCTTCCAAAACGGCTTTTCGGATGCCGGGGAAAAACACGTAGTCGCCCAGGCGGAAGGCATCCTGGTCCTGCACGAGGAAGGGCAGGATGCCCCAGTTGATGAGGTTCGAGCGGTAGCGTTTTGTGGCGTACTCAAGGGCGAGGTTCGCGCAGGCGCCCAGAACGCGCTGGCAGGAGGCCGCCTGTTCCCGCGCGGAACCGTCGCCGGGTTTGCGGGCGTAAATCGTGCTGCCGATTTGCAGGTCCGCCGTTCCAAGTTCCCGGCAGCCGGGGAGCGCCCGGATTTTTTCCAAAAGGGCGGCGAGTTCCCCGTCGGGTTTGCCGGACCTGCGTTTTTCCTCAAGGGCCTGCAGCTCCTTCGCGCGCCCCACATACTGCGGGTCCTTCCTGCTCAGGGTAAACTCCGCCAGGCGCAGGGGGTTGGAACGGTACGAGGAGGTTTCCC
Source organism: Spirochaetia bacterium (assembly GCA_031270615.1). Classification (GTDB taxonomy): domain Bacteria; phylum Spirochaetota; class Spirochaetia; order DTKZ01; family DTKZ01; genus JAISAF01. Next base: position 2,329 of record JAISXE010000014.1, on the reverse strand, counting down.
CGGAGGGGATAAGCTCGTCGGTTGTGGTAACGGGGTCGGTGATGAAACTCGTTATTTTTACTAAAAGATTTGCCGCCAGGGCGGGTATCGCGGGCCAGTCTTTGATGTTGGGGCCAAGGACAAGCGGGGTCTGCGGCATTGCCTGGCCGATTCCGTCATAGACGCGGGAGCGGTAAAGGCCCGCGTCGAAAAAGAAAACGGGCGCGCCTCGGGGCGCCTGCATTTCGGCAGCGGAACTCAGCCGGCCCTTGTTCGCCGCGCTTGCCGCGATTGATCGCGCGTCCATCAAGGCGACGCAGGCGATTTGGCCTTCGCCCGGCTTGGAACCTTCGCGGTTGGGAAAGTTGCGCGTCGTGTGCCGTATCGAAAGCTCCGCGTTGGCGGGGGTGTCCCCCGCGCCGAAGCAGGGGCCGCAGAAGGCTTCCCGCACAACGGCCCCGGCCTTTGCCAGGCGGGCGGCCGCGCCGTTTCTTAGAAGCTCCAGCCAGGTCGGCTGGCTTTCCGGGTAAATGTTCAGGGTGAAATTCCCGTTGCCGATGGACTTCCCTTCCAGGATGTCCGCCGCCGCCATGATGTTGTCGAAGGTCCCGCCCGAGCAGCCGGCGATGACGGCCTGCTCGACGTACACGCCCCCGTCCCGGCATTTCGCCACGAGGTTTGGCCTCGGCCCCGCGCCGCCGATGAGCCTTCCGCATTCTTCTTCGGTTTTCGACAGGATGTCTTTCGCGTTTTTCTGGAACTCCGCAATCGTGTACACGTTGCTTGGGTGGAAAGGCAGGGCGATGCGCGGCTGGATTTTCCCCAGGTCAACGCGGATAAGCCCGTCGTAATAGGCCGCAGCCCCGGGGGCAAGCCTGCGGTAATCGCCGGGCCTGCCGTGCTTTTCAAGATAGTCCCGCACCTGGTCATCGGTCTTCCAGACCGACGACCAGCAGGTCGTTTCGGTCGTCATGACATCGATGGCGTTTCTGAATTCCACTGGCAGGCCGTCCACCCCCTCGCCCACGAATTCCATGACTTTGTTTTTCACATAGCCGTTTTTGAAAACCGCCGCGATAATCGCAAGCGCCACGTCGTGGGGGCCGGTCCCCGGCCCCGGTGTTCCGGCGAGGTACACCGCCACGACGCCGGGCCGGGCGAGGTCGTAGGTTTTTCCCACGAGCTGCTTCGCCAGTTCCCCGCCGCCCTCGCCGACACCGAGGGTTCCCAGCGCCCCGTAGCGGGTATGGCTGTCGGAGCCGAGGATCATCCTGCCGCAGCCGGCCATCATCTCGCGGTTAAAGGAATGCATGACGGCCAGGTGCGGCGGCACATACACGCCGCCGTATTTCCTTGCCGCGGACAGGGCAAAGACGTGGTCGTCCTGGTTTATCGTCCCCCCCACGGCGCAGAGGCTGTTGTGGCAGTTGGTCAGAACATAAGGCACGGGAAACTTTTCCATGCCGCTCGCGCGCGCGGTCTGGATGATGCCCACATAGGTAATGTCGTGCGAGGTCAGGGAGTCGAATTTTATTTTCAGGTTTTTTTCGTCCCCGCTGTTATGCGCATCAAGGATGCCCCAGCTTATCGTGGCCCTGCGCGCCTTCTCCTCGCTGCCGTCCAAGCCCAGGGCGCCAAGCCGCGCGGGCGCCTGCGGCCCCGCAGGTATAATGTCGCGGCCGTTTGCCAGGTACACGCCGCCTTCGGAAAGTTCAATCATGCCAGCATAGTAGCACGGGGGGGGACAAAGAGACTATCCCCAAATAATTCCCCGCCTTGCATAACAGGATAAGAGAAACCACTGACCCCGCTGACGCTACGGACAGGGGAAGGGGAAAAAGCGGTGAAGACAGAGAAAATTCTCTTTTTTTGTCTGTGGTTTCCGCGTGGTCGGTGGTTTTCTTCCTCCGGCTGAACAGTTACAAAAAATCAGGAGAACTGACCCGCACAGAAAGGGAACCACGGACCTCACGGACACAAAGAAGAGAAATTTTTGGGTTTCCTCTTTTCTTTTTCATTCCCTCTTCCCGTCCGTGTTGTCCGTCTTTGTCGGCGCGGTCGGTGGTTTTCTTATTCCCTGCGGTCGGTGGTTCCCTTCGTGCGGTTATTCAGGCGCGTGGCCAGGCCTTAGAGGGTTTTCACAGCCTTCAGCGGCAGCGACAGGATGTCGGCTATGTCCCCATCGGAAACACCCCTGGCCTTCAGCTTCCGGGCGCTTTCCAGCAGATGCCGGTAGGCTTTTTTCTTTTCCTCCGCGCGGGTTTTCTTGCGGGTTTCCGCGCGGGTTTTCTCGCTCACCTCCGCTATCAGTTCCCGCCTGTCAAGCTCGTATTTCATCTTGCTCTCGTTC
>JAISXE010000391.1 GCA_031270615.1 Spirochaetia bacterium | reverse complement strand
CGCAGGATTGCAAGAGGCTTGGGGATTTGTGTATAGTAGTGCTGATGGCGGAGAAGATTCCGGTTGTGTCGCTGGAGAAAGCGCTGGCTTCAAACAGCGGGTATATCGACATGCTCCTCGGGGAAGCGGCTGCGGTGCTGTGCGTAAACCGGGCAACGGGGAAACGCCGCGCGGTGAGTTTCAGGGCTTTGTTTGACAACAACAACCGTTTCTGGCTGCAGGGCGGCGCGTGGGAATACTACCTGCCGGGCGATGTCCTGGCCAGGCTGAGGGAGCGCGAAAAGGCGGTGGGGCCTGCGGCGGCGGAACCTCCGGCCGGGGCGGAAGGGGACCTGCCCCCGGCGGAACAGAAGCCCGCGAATCCGGGTTTCGGAAAGGAGTACGAGGCGATTGTTTCCATGACTCCGGCCGAGCGCGTGGAGCATATCAACGAGGGCAGGAGCCTGCTTGACGGGCTTATCGCCAAAAAGCCGCGGGACAGGGAGGCGGTTACCGGCGCGCTGGTTGACACTACGCGGGACGCCGCGCTTATCAACCGGGCGATTCTGCTTGAGGCGATGCAGGCCGGGGACGAGGAGGCGAAGAAGAGGACCCAGGCGCTGGTGAGCTCCACGCTTGATATGGTGAGGTCTTCTGCCCAGCTTGTCAGCGAGGATATTTTTAACGACGATTTGATGAACACTTTGGTGATGAAATCCAACGGCACGGTGATCCAGCACATGACGCGGGTGTTTTTGAACGGCATCGCGTTTCTGTTGTATTACAATAACCTAGTTTCGTCTTCAAGCGTCATCAACAAAATCAGGATAGCCTTCGAGAAGAAATACAGGAAATATTACCGGGCGCTTCTGCCGCATCTGCACGCGGATGATATTACCGTGGAAAGGGTTTTTCACAAGGGGATGCGGGCGATCCACGCGCAGGAGCTTTCCGGCTGGGCCACGGGTTTTTTGATTCACGATATTGGCAAGGCGGGCGCGGTGGAATACCACGAGGGGGAGGCGGCTTACAACCGCGACATTGTGATTGACCACGTCAAGGTGGGGTATACCGCCGTCATGAACAAGACAAACTATCCGCGGGAGGCCGGCCTGATTACGGGCTACCACCACGAGTATTACGGCGACCCTGCGGGCTACGGGTATTTCCGCGCCTACCTTGAGCGGTATAAAAAGATGCGGCCGGACTCGCTGCAGGAATCCTGCATCAGCTACGAGATGGAACCCATGCTGGATTACCAGAGCCTTGCGTATTTTCCGGCGAAGGTTCTGGAAATTATCGATGTGTACGACAGCGTAACCGATCCGAACCGGAAATACCGCAAGGCCCTGTCCGCCCGGGAGGCCCTGGACATGCTGCGGGAGGAGTTTATCGAAAAGCATTTCAAGATTGACGTTATTCTCTACGATTTGTTCGCGGATTTCGTGCTGCGCGGCGTGGCAAAAAAACAGGAGGGGGGCGTATGAATGTTCTTCCGACGGCGTTGGTTCAGAAAGCGGAGAAGGGCGGCAGGGTTTATTATACGATAAACTGGTCGGCTTTCCGCAAGGCGGAAAAGTATGATATACAGAAATTTGTTCCGGCGATGGCGGGTGTGTACGAGCTGTATTACAAGAACCCCGAAGGCAAGCTGACGCTTTTTTATTACGGCAAGGCCTGGCTGGGCGGCCTGCGCGCGCTTATCCGCGAGTTGACCGATCCCGTTCTGCTGAAACAGCGGCCGGAACTGCTGGCGGTTGTTTCAAGGCACGAATGTTTCTACCGCTTTGTGCTGTGCGCGTCCCTTCCCGATATGGAAGACATTCTGCACTGGATAACGGTTTCCTACAAACGCGATGAAAAGGAATTCCCCCCTTCGGGCCGCTACGCGGAGATTCGGGTGAAAGAGATCGACGCGGAAGAATAAGAGCCTATCCCCAAATAATTCCCCGCCTTGCACAACAGAATAAGAGAAACCAGACCACGGACCACGCGGACTGTGCTTGAGGGCACGGACGGAAAGCGAAGACAAAGAACAGCCGCTTGAGGGAACAGGGTCCACGGAAAAAAGGTTTCCGCGAGGTCAGTGGTTTTCTTGTTCGCCGTGGCCAGTGCCGTCCGTGGTTTTCTTCTCCGGCTGGATGGATACGCGGGTTTTTTAGTCCCAAATGCCGAGGCTTTGCAGGGCCTTCGCGGCTTCTTTTCCCCAGCCGGCGTTGGCCCTGGGGTTGGCGGGGCTTGGGTGGAGGATCTGCGCCGCGCGGAACGCGGGCGGGTCCCCGTCGGCAAGCAGGGCCGCCGCGGCGTCGAGGCGCTTTTTTGCAAAGCCGCCCACGCCGATGACCCACTGGGGCCGCAGCGCCCGTATCATGTCCGCGAGCGCGCGGTCGCAGGCCGCGAAAAGGGGGGCCGCCTCTTCCCAGGGAAGCTTGTCGGGGGTCAGGTTTGCCCCGCTTTCCGCCATAAAGACGAGGGGGCAGTAATTGGCCACGAAGTGGTCGCGGAAAAACACCTGCGGCGTCTCAAAGCGCTCGCGGAAAAAACCCCACAGGCGCCGGCCGGAGACCTCCGATTTCGTGCAGGCGAAGCCGCTTACGGGGCGTTTCGGATGTTCCCGCTGCGGTTTGCCCACCGCCGCCTCGATGCCCAGCCAGTCGCGGACGGCGGCGATTTCCCCGAAGGGTACGCCTGTCTGCGCCATTCCCCAGGGCCCGGGGTTCATGCCCAGGAAAATGACTTTTTTCGGCGCGCCGCCGTAGCGCCGCAGGTACAGCTCGTGGGGCCTCCGGGCGTACACGAGGGGATTGTAGACCGCCGCGGCAGCCGCGAAACCCAGGCTCCCGCATTCCCGGGCAAGGCGTCGGCTTATGCCCACCAGCGTCCGCGCCGGGCCGGCTTGGGTTTTCCGCATGGAAACAGCATAGGGGGTTTGGGGGGGGAGTGTAAAGAGGGCAATTTTTGCCTAGCAAAAATTGCCAGCGGAAATTGCGGGGGCTGGTCACGATTTTGCATGCCCCGGCAACCGCACGCGAAAGCGTGTTTGTAATACCAAGGCTTCCGGGCAAGAGGCCCTAAAAAGCCTGTGGCGTATATATAGGTTAATGGCCGAGCAAAATCGTTGCTCGCCCATGCATCCCGGAAAATCGCGTGATAGCCCCCAGTGTTCTACCGGCTATACAGCAACCTGCCTGAATGCGGCGCGATTGCCTGCAATCGCAGTCGCGGTTTACCGGCCTTCCGCGATTTCCCTGGTTGCCGTAATAAGGCGAAGCCCCGTGTTGGTGGAACAGAACGGTCTGCCGCCCATGCATCCTGGGGCTGGCCACTCGCTTCGCTCGTTGCTCGCCCATGCAACCTGGCTGGTCACGATTTTCTTAAAAGGCCGTACAAGCAGGACGTGGGCGAAGCCCCGCGTCGGTTAGGCGGAACGGTCTGCCGCCCAGGCATCCTGGGGCTGGCCACTCGCTTCGCTCGTTG
>JAISXE010000312.1 GCA_031270615.1 Spirochaetia bacterium | reverse complement strand
TCCCTTCGGGATGCTGCTCGCCCATGCAACCTGGGTTTTTGGCGCGGGAGCGCCAAAAAGGCGCACATCTTTTTCTTAACTTGTTGACAGTGGCAAAAAATGTGCCAAAATGATCAATGTGATTGAGAAAAGTAAACGCCGATGCCCTGGTTGCCTCCTTGCAAATCTCATTTCGCCATGTTACGATTGTTTGTGTGAGAGATACCATAACCGCCCTCATTTCCCTTCTGCTGAAAACCGCCCTGTTCTTCCTCTGCATCATGCTGGTTGTTGTTCTTTCGCCAAGCCCCCGGTTCCCCGGCGCCATGCCCCCGGCGGAGTATTTCCTTCAGCGGATCTCCCTCTGGGGCAACGAAAGCCTTGTCGCAGCGGTTTTCCTGGCGCTTGTCGCCACGCACTTCAGAATCATCCGCAAAACCGGGAAAAAACCCCTCAGCTTCTCCCTGGTTCTGCTCTGCGCTTTCTGCCTCCTGTATTTCGGGCTGTTCGGCCTGGGCAGGCTTTTCCCCGGTTTTGAAGCCTCCACGCAGCCGGCCGCGGTATACCTGGAGAAAAACCTGATCGAACATTCAGGCGCCGCTTTTATTTGGTCCGGCCACGGGGATGCGGGGGCGCAGGAGGATTTTTCTAAGGCCGGCCCTTTGGTCGTCCTGGATACCGGGAAAAGCGGCGGCAGCTTTCAGGTCTATCCCGAAGCCGTCTTCGATGCGAAAACCAAAGCCCTGAAAATCGCGGGAAGGGAAGACCTCCCGCTGCACGACGAAGGGCCTGTATATGTATCCCCTTTCATGCGGTTTTTTATAAACGATCTTGAACACCTGTGCGCGCTATTGCGGCCCGGCTCCCTTCTGGATATCAAAGCCCTGTGCGCCGTGTTTTCCTTTGTTTTCTTCGGGTTTTCCCTGTGGGCCCTGGCAAAGCTCTCGCGCTGGCCCTTTTTCAACCTGTGGTTTACCCTTGCCTTTAGCTGGATTGCCCTTGAGGGGCTGCGCGCGCTGGACCTGTACGTCGTTCCCGAGATCGCCCGCTTTGAAACCCTCGCCTGGGCGGCGGGGTTCCTTCCCGTGGCCTTCCTTGGCCTCTGCGGCCTTCTTCTTTTCATCGTGGGGCTTTTGGGAAGGCCCCTGGAAGAATGGAAGCGGGAGATGCGCTATGAGTAGGGCCAACCGGAAAATACTGGTAACGCTGGTCCTGGTATACATCCTTTCGTTTCTGGCCCTGGCGGGATGGTCGCTCTTCATGGTTCCGCCTATAAGAATCAGCAGCCTGAAAATAGGCTGGATCATCGGAAACTCCCTGGTGCTGTTTGCCCGCGCTCTTCTCCCCATACACGTTTCCGCCCTGCTTTTCGGTTTTTCCCTGTTTTTCCCATTCAAGGTCTCAGGGGAAGGGAGGGGCTTTTTTTTCGCGCAGCTTAAGTTCGCGGGAATAAGTTTCCTGATTCTCCTTTTGCCCTACACGGCGCTGCTGGAAGCCGCCCTGCCCTGGGGGCTTCGCATACGGGAAGAGGCCGTGTCGAAAATCACGCAGGCCGACGGGCTGCGGATGAAAGCAAAAGACGCGACATCCCGGGGGCAGCCGAAAGAGGCGCGGCGCTATCTCCAGTACGCCTTGGCGGTTTTTCCCGACGATGAGGAGCTCCGCCACGAATTCGATGTCGCCGACATGGCAGCGAAAACCCTCCGGCAGGCGGACCGGGGGCGAAGCTCCCCGGAGGCGGAAGGCGGCATCCTTCTCAACATGGGCTTCGAGGAGTTTCTCGCAAGAGCCCGCAACGCTTTTGACCGCGAAGATTACATCAGCGCGGAATACTACGCGAATTTCGCCCTGCGGATGGACCAGAATCACCCGGTTCCCAAAAGGCTTATCGCGGAAGCCCGGACAAAGATGGCGGAAAGCCCGCCCAGCCGCGCGGCGCGCGAAACCATAGACTTTTTCCGGCGCAAACAGGCGGGGGCCGACATGCTTGCCGCCGGGGAGTCCATAGAAGCCTACCGCTACCTGCAAACCCTCCAGGCGGAAAGGCCGGACGATCCGGACCTGCGGCACTACCTCAGGCTCGCGCACGCGGAGCTTCAAAAAAAATCGTTCCTCCTGGGCGAAATCCCCCTCACCGCAGTCAATCCCGGCGCGGCATTCTCCGGGGAAGGGGTGGCGTTCATCAACAAATCAGACGATACGGGTAAGGAGTTTCTGTACATCAGGAAGCTGGTAAAAACGGAGGGCGCGTATTACGCCCTGGACCTGGAGTGCCTGGGCATGGACCCCCGGGGGGGCATCCTCTACCATTTCAACGCGCCATACGGAAAATTTTTGCAGGACACCATTCTTCTGCACTGCATTGACGGGGAGGGAGACGGGGAGTACAAACCTGAATACCACAAGGGGGAGTCCCCGTATCCGCTTCCCTTCCAGATTCCCACGGCAGCCGATCCCGGGGAGCTTCTGCATATAAGCAGGCGGGATACCGGCTACAGCGGAGTCCCGCTGTGGAACCTCGTACAAACCGCGGGGGCCGCTTCCCTTATGGGGATAAGCCCCCACCCCCTGTATATGGCGTTTTTTTCCCGCGTGTTTCTTCCGTTTTCGTTTTTCATACTGTCGTTTCTCGCCGCCGCTTTCGGCCTGCGTTACAGGAGCAGGTACACGGCCTCCCCCCCCGTGCCGTATTTTTTCTTCCTGCCGTTTCTGCCTTTCATCATGGTTCTGGTTTTCCATGTGTATGAATACGGCCTGTACGCCGTGCAAGGCTTCCTCCTCATCTTTCTGGGCTTCAGCGTTTCCCTGATCGTGTTCTGCGCCATACAGGGCCTTCTCCTGTTTTTTGCCCTCCTCGTTTTTGCCCGGCAGTTCAGGCAATGAAACGCGGGAAATTTTGCGGCTTCCTCCTCGCCTGGAAAGGAAAGCTGGCGGGAGGCGTTTTCGGGATCCTCGCCGGCCCTTTCGGGGTCATCCTGGGTTTTCTCCTTGGCCACCTTGTTGACTTCATCCTCGCTTCGGCGGCCGTGCGGAAAAACGTCCCGCTGTTCCTTGCGGCCCCCGGAGAAATATCCCTGCCGGGTGGCGAGGGAGGCAAATACTCTTTCCTGTGCCTGGGACTGGCGCTCGGCATCGCCTCCGGTTCCCGGCCCCGCGAAATGGGCGCTTCGCTGTACCGCCGCCTTGCGGAATATTATCCTGCGGAAAAACACGATACGCGGTACCTCCATGCGTTTCTGGAGGAAATGGAGACCAGCCTGCCCGCCCCAAACCTTGCCGCCCATGCGAAGGAAGTGATGCGCCTGGCCCAGGGCGAATTTGCGGACGCCCTGCCGCAGAGGCTTTTGGAGCTGTATGTGGGGCTGCTCTGTTTTGCGGAAGGCGCGTCCGTGCCTTCCGGCAGCCTGACGGCGCTTATTCTGCGCTTCGTGGCCCGTATATGGAATATCAGTCCCGCCGACGCCGGCATTGAAAAAGAAAACCCATCCGCGGGCGAAGACCCCGGGTTGCATGGGCAAGCGGCATCCCGAGGGGATGCGACCAGCCCCTGGCGCGTTTTGGGCCTGCATCCCCATGCGGGCAAGGCGGAAGTAAAGAAGGTTTTTCGCATGCTTGCCTCCCAGTTCCACCCCGACGGAGGCGCCGTCCTTTCGGACATCCAGCGGCGCGAAACCGGGGAAGCGTTCCGGCGCATCCTCGAAGCCTATGAAGCATGCATGCGCAGGGATTCAAAATATCAATAAGTTTGAGCCTGTTCCAAAACCCATTTGTAATTCCACTCCGATTCGGAATTTTGGCGCATTTGCGGCGTAAAACGCCGCAAACCGGGCTTTTCGCTCCAATCTTTTGGCTAAAGCCAAAAGGAT
>JAISXE010000332.1 GCA_031270615.1 Spirochaetia bacterium | reverse complement strand
CTGGTCGTATTTTTGTATCCGCTACGCGGATACAAAAATACTGCTCGCCCATGCAACCCGGGTTTTTGGCGCGGGAGCGCCAAAAAGGCGCAGATATTTTTCTTAACTTGTTGACAGTGCCTGCCGGTCCGCAGCCAGGTCTCGCTCGCGCCAAAACGTATAGCAATTTCTTCGTTTTGTGTGGTATAATCCTGCGCCCATGAATCCGGCGGAAAAACCCCTTATCGTCCAGGGCGACGGGAGCCTCCTTCTCGATGTCCATTCACCGTCATACGATGATGCCCGCGCCGCCGTTTCCCCCTTCGCGGAACTGGAAAAGTCCCCGGAGCATATCCATACCTACAGGATGAGCCCCCTGTCCCTGTGGAACGCCGCTTCCGCGGGCCTTGACGCGCGGGCAATACTGGAAACCCTTTCGCTGCATTCCCGCTACGCCGTGCCGGAAAACATCGCGGTAAGTATCCGCGAAACCCTGTCCCGGTACGGGAAAATCCGCCTCCTCGCCGCCGGGCCTTCCGGCGGGGATGTCCTGAGACTTGAAATAAACGACGCCTCGGTCGATGCGGAGATCCGATCAAACAAAAAACTCGCGAAATACCTGCGCCTCCAGGCCGACGGCATCTTCGTCGCCCTGACGGACCGGGGAACCGTCAAGCAGGAGCTTGTCCGCGCGGGCTATCCGGTGCAGGACGAGGCTCCCTTAAACGAAGGGGAGGCCCTGCCTTTCGCCTTCCGGGAAACCACCGCCTCGGGCAGGGAATTTTCCGTCAGAAACTACCAGAAGGAGGCAGCCGCCGCGCTTGTGGCGGACAGGAGGCCTGGAACGGGTTTCGGCACGGTCGTCCTTCCCTGCGGCGCGGGGAAAACCATCGTGGGCATGGCGGTGATGGGCCTTTTGCAGACGAACACCCTCATCCTCACCACGAACATCGCCGCGGTCCACCAGTGGATTGACGAGCTTCTGGACAAGACGAGTTTGACCGCCGGGGAGATAGGCGAATACTCCGGGGAAACGAAGACCATCCGCCCTGTCACCGTCGCCACATACCAGATCCTCGTGTGGAGGCCCGCGAAGGGGGACGAATTTCCCCACTTCAGGCTTTTCCGGCAGCGGAGCTGGGGCCTTGTCATCTACGACGAGGTGCACCTTCTGCCCGCCCCCATGTTCCGCGTCACGGCGGAGATCCAAAGCGTGCGCCGCCTGGGGCTTACCGCGACACTGGTGCGCGAGGACGGCAGGGAGGAGGACGTTTTTTCCCTTGTGGGCCCAAAACGCTGCGATGTCCCCTGGAAGGAACTGGAAGCAAAGGGCTGGATCGCGGCGGCGAACTGCGTGGAGATCCGCCTCGACCTGCCGGAGGAGCTGAAACTTCCCTACGCCGTCGCGGACAAACGGAACAAATTCCGCATCGCCTGCGAGAATCCCCGCAAACTCGCCGTTGTCAGGGAAATCCTGAAAAACCACCCGGAGGACCCCGCGCTCATTATCGGGCAGTATCTGCACCAGCTCGGAATAATCGCGGAGGAGCTGGGCGCCCCGCTCGTAACCGGCAAAACCCCCAACCCCGAACGGGAAAAAATTTACGGGGACTTCAAGGCGGGCCGCGTGCGGACCATCGTCGTGTCCAAAGTCGCGAATTTCGCCATAGACCTGCCGGACGCCTCGCTTGCCATCCAGGTATCGGGGACATTCGGCTCCCGCCAGGAGGAGGCGCAGCGGCTCGGCCGCATCCTGCGGCCCAAAAAACGCAATTCCTGGTTTTATTCGATCCTGTCGCGCTATACCACGGAAGAAACCTTCGGCGAAAACAGGCAGAAATTCCTTACCGAGCAGGGCTACCAGTACCGCATCGAAGTATGGGAGGGCCTGTGAAAACCCGACGCCAGGAAGAATCAAAAGCGGAAAAACGCTGGAAGTCGGCCTTCCTGACCCTGCCCGACGCGGCCTTTTTTGATATTCTGCGGAACTACCTCGGCGAGCTCAAGACGCCGTACAACAAACACAGCCTTCTGGAAAACCTCCGCCAGTTCCTGCTGAAAAAGGAAACCCGGGCACGCATCATCAGCCTCGTGGACGAAAACGACGCCCGCCTCCTTACCGCCGTCAGCATCCTCGATTCGCCAACGCCGGGGGACTTGTACCGGCTGTTTGAAGGGGAGGCAGGCTGCCTTGACTTCCATTACCGGCTTCTGAACCTCCAGGACCGGCTCCTCGTTTATAGCGACAAAGCCCGGAGCGCCGAGGAAATTGTTCTGACCCCCTTTCTTGAGGAGGACATCGAAAACCTTGTTTTTGATCCCGCCCTGCTTTTGTCCTGCGAAACGGCCCGCCCGGCAAAAATCCCCGCCCCCTGGCCGGGCGACACGCTGCTCCTGGCTTTTTTTTCCTGCGTCCTGGAAGACGGGGACATCCTGAAAACAGGCGGCGCCCTCAAGAAAAAAGCCGAAACCCTTTTGAAGGAAAAAATCCCCCCGCTTTTTGAGGAGGGCGGCGCCCGCCTCATGCTGCTTGCCGGGGCGCTGGAAACCCTGAAAATGACACGCCGCAAGGACCGCCTCGAAGTCGACCTTGAAGCGTGGACGGAGTTCGCCGCCTTCGCCCCGCGTTTCCGCCTGTGCCTTCTCGCGGCCGCGGCCATCCGCGATGGTTTTCTTGAAGCCTGGAAGGAAGCCCAGTGGCTTTCCGCCTTTCTCGCGTACCTCCAGGCCGATACCGCCTACAGCGCCACCTCCCTCCTGCGCCTCGCCAGGCTGGTCTGCGCCGACACCCAGGCCCCGCGCAGGGACCTCCCCTGGCTGGAAAAACTCGCGGCCTTCGACATCCTTGTGCCTTACAAGGAAAACTCTTTTATCCTCCACCCCCTTTTCCCCTCCGACCAGCCCCATCCGCCGGAAAACGCCCCCGGGGAAATGCCGCCCCTCATCGTGCAGCCGAATTTCGACATCAGCGTCCCCCCGGGGCTGCCCCTGGGGGAGGGGCTTGTCGTGGCAGCAGCCGGACGGCTGCTGCGCTGCGACGTGTATTCCCGCTACGAGCTTTCAAAAAACTCGTTCTCCCGCGCCCTTTCGCTGGGCCTTGACGGGAAAACAGTGGAACGCCGCCTTGCCGCCCTGTGCGGGGGAAGCCTCCCCCAAAACGTGGTTTTCAGCCTCCAGGCGTGGGAAAAGGAATACGCGAGCATCGCCCTTTTTGAAGGAGTCCTCATCGCGGCGCAGGAAGACCGCCGCCACCTTCTTGAGCACCACCGGGAATTCCAGAAGTTTGTCGCGGCACGCCCCGCCCCCGGCATGTACCTCATAGCCCGCGGGGACCTCGCCCCCTGCATGCGGGCACTGCGCGGCGCCGGCATTGAAATCCTCCCCCGGCTCCGCAGCGCCGAAGACATCCCCCGCCCCGGGAATTCCCCCCAAGCCCCGCCCCCCGCTTTGCCCGGCGGCGGAATCGTGTTTCCCCGGACCTTCCAGCCCCCTGCGCTGCCCTTCCCCCTTTTGAAAAAAACCCCAAGCGGAGGCGGAGGGAAAAAGCGCCGGCCGCCCCCCCCGCCCGGCATGGGCCAGGAACTTTCGGACGCGCTCCGGCAGGCCAAACTGCCCGAAGACCTTGCCGGCGAGGTCCGCCAGAGAATCAAACGCAAGCTCATCATTTTCCCGCACCAAATACAGCCGGAGCTTGCCTGCGGGGAAAGAACCGAGGCGAAAGGCCTGAACTATGTCGGCAAAACCCTGGTCATCGAACAGGCCCTGGAAAACCAAAGCGATTATCTCGAAACGCTCGTGCGCGGCGCCAACGGCTCCCCCTCGCGCATGCTCCTGCGCCCGAAAGCCCTTCGCCGCTCCGGCGCGGATCTCATCCTTGACGGCACAAGCCTCCCGGAAGGAAAAGCCGTCTCGATACCCGTAAAAAAAATCAGCCTCGTCCGCCGCATCCGCAGCGCGCTTTCGGGCTAGGGCACCGGTCCTAGCGGCGGAAACAGCATGCGCATTTTTGGGGGTTGCATATAAGCAGTTATGCGAAATGCGCTTTGAATCCTTGAAAATATGTAAAAAACGTATTGACAGTTCTTTAAAGAGCATTATAGAGTTTATTTGTCTAAAAGCACGATAGTAAATTTAAGGAGAAAAGAAATGAGTGATGTTCAGTCTAGGGGGAAAGCCCCAGATGAGGCTTTTTGCTCATCATGTGGTGCAATTATCAAAAAAGAGGCAGAAATTTGTCCTAAATGTGGTGTAAGGCAATATAAGGCGACATCAGGCAACAAGATGGATGTAAGTACAAATTGGCTTACTTTGTTGCTTTTATCTGTTTTTTTGGGAGAGCTTGGTGTAGACAGGTTCTATGTTGGTAAAATCGGTACCGGTATACTGAAACTTATTACATTGGGTGGTTGTGGTATTTGGTGGTTGATTGATTTGATAATGATCATCTGTGGAAAATTCACAGACTCAAATGGAAACGTAATAACAAAAGATGCTTGAAACCGCAAAGCATTTGCCGTTATCAAAAAGCATAACGGCAAATGTAAACCTCAGAAAATTATTTTTCTTAATTTTTCTCGGAATAATATTTTACTCTATACCAAAAATATATTTAGGAGATAC
>JAISXE010000275.1 GCA_031270615.1 Spirochaetia bacterium | reverse complement strand
AAAGCCCGGTTTGCGGCGTTTTACGCCGCAAATGCGCCAAAATTCCGAATCGGAGTGAAATTATAAATGGGTTTTTGGAAAGGCTCTTGTGATTTTCGTTTTGAAATCGGAATTGCTGTTCCGGGCCGTGGCTGGCTTGACATTCCCCCGGTTTCCCTGTATATAACAGGTGCGATGTTTGACAGACTTACCAACGCGTTTTCCGATATTGTGCGCCAGCTTTCCGGCAGGGCGAGGATTTCCGAGAAAAATATCGAGGAAACGGTTGAACAGATAAAGATGGCTCTGCTTGAGGCGGATGTCAACCTCCGCGTGGTGCGCAGGTTCGTGAACGGGACCATCGAGGAGGCGAAGGGCGAAAAGATACTGCGTGGCGTCGCGCCGGGCCAGCAGTTCGTCAAGATTATCCACGACCGCCTGACGGGCCTTTTGGGCGACCAGAGGCAGGACCTTGTTTTGAGGGGGCCTGACACCCAAACGGTGATTCTTTTTTGCGGTTTGCAGGGTTCGGGCAAGACCACCACGGCGGCGAAGCTGGGCCTGCACTTGAGGAAGAAGGGACGGCGGCCGCTTCTTGTCGCGGCGGACCTGGTGCGGCCCGCGGCGGTGGAGCAGCTTGCTGTTTTGGGGCGGCAGTGCGAAACCGAGGTTTGGCGCGAGGAGGGCGCGAAGGACCCTGCGGGGGTGGTCAGGAACGCCTTGAAGCACGCGCAAAAATTCCAGTTCGACACGGTTATCGTGGATACGGCGGGCCGCCAGCAGGTTGACGAGGATCTGATGGGCGAGCTTGCCCGCGTGAAGGCGGCGGCGGCGCCAGACGAGGTGCTGCTTGTGGCGGACGCGATGACGGGGCAGAACGCCGTTGACATTGCGAAGGTCTTTGAGGAAAAGATCGGGCTTACCGGCGTCATCCTGAGCAAGTTCGATTCGGATACGCGGGGCGGGGCGGCGCTTTCGCTGAAGAGCATTTCCGGCAAGCCTATCAAGTTTACCGGCACGGGCGAGAAACTCGAGGACCTGGAGCCTTTCTACCCGGAGCGCCTTGCCTCGCGCATCCTCGGCATGGGCGACGTGGTGTCTTTGGTTGAGAAGGCCCAGGCGACGATTAATAGGGAAGAGGCCGAGGCGCTCCAGCGGAAGATGGAGTCCTCCACCTTCACGCTTGCCGATTTTCTTGAGCAGTTCAAGCGCATGCGGAAAATGGGGAGCATGAAGGCCCTTGTGGAAATGGTTCCGGGGCTTTCCGGCCAGATCCGGGAAGGGGATATCAGCGAGACCGAGATGAAGCGCCAGGAGGCGATTATCCTGTCCATGACCCCGGCGGAGAGGGACAATTACCGGATCATCGGCACGTCCCGGCGCAAGCGCGTGGCGCGGGGATCGGGCACTTCGGTTTTCGCGGTAAACCAGTTGCTGAAGCGTTTTGAAAAAGCGCGGCTTATGATGAAGAAGGCCGCTAAAAACAAGGGGCAGGGTATCCTGCCGGGAATGGGCGGGATGCGATGAGCCGCCGGAATATTCAAATGGAGATTCTCACGACGAGGAGGAAACTGTGAGCGTAAAAATCAGATTAAAGAAATTCGGGACCAAGAAACGGCCCTACTACCGGATCGTTGTCATGGACACCAAGACACCGAGGGACGGGCGCGCCATTGAGGAAGTGGGCCTGTACCACCCCATCGAGACCGAGGACAAGCAGGTGCGGCTCGACGAGGCCAAAATCAGGGAATGGCTGGGCAAGGGCGCGCGGCCCACGACGACGGTGAAAAAGATTCTCAACAAAAATAAAATTTACCTGTCCTAGGCCGGGGGGATTATCTGGATGGAAAAGGAACTTGTTTCGTATATCGCCAGGGCCCTTGTGGACGAGCCTGAGGGCGTTGAGGTGAATTTAATCGAGGGCGAGAAATCGACGATTCTCGAACTGAAGGTTGCCGAAAACGACATTGGCAAGGTGATTGGCAAGCATGGCCGCATCGCCAAGGCCGTGCGTACCATTCTTGCGGCGGCCAGCACGAAGACGGGCAAAAAGGTCATGCTGGAGATCCTGGATTAGGCGTCTTCCAAAGCAGGCGGAAGATGGGGCATGAGGAAAACCGCGAAAGGCGGGATGGCGGGGAATGTCCGGGCAAGGCCGCGCGCGAGGATTCTGGCGCGCGGCCGCTTGCGTGCGAGCTTTGTATCGGCATTGTCAGAAAACCGCACGGGGTGCGCGGCTATGTGAAGGTGCAGAGCCTTTCGGGTGAATGGCGGCATTTTGTGGGCCTGAAAACGGTGGCGCTGTATGGCGGCGGGGGGAAAAAAGTCTTCCAGGTGGAGGACTGCGCCCCGGGCGCGGGGAACATTCTGATGAAGTTCCGCGGCGTGGACAGCCCCGAAGCGGCGGCGCTCTGCCGGGGCTGGGAGATCCGCGTGCCGCGCGGGCAGGCAAGCCCGCTGGCCGAAGGCCAGTATTACATAGCGGACCTGTGCGGCTGCGCCCTGGTCTGCGGCGGCAGAACCGTGGGAACCGTAAGGTCCGTGCTTGATGGCGGCATCCACCAGCTCCTTGAGCTTGTAAGCGCCGAGGGCAGGACTTTCTTTATCCCCTTTGTGGATGCCCACGTTGGGGAGGTCGATGTCGCGCGGCGCAGCATCGAGCTGAAATCGGAGTGGCTGCTGGAATGAAGTTCACGGTTCTCAGCCTTTTCCCTGAAATCCTGGAGGCGTATTTTACCTCCTCGATCATGGCGAAGGCCGTGGAAAAGGGCGTCGTTTCCTACGCGAACATAAACATCAGGGACTTCGCGGCGGACAGGCACCGCACCTGCGACGACGCGCCCTACGGGGGCGGGGCGGGGATGGTGTTGAAGCCGGAGCCTCTCGCGGCGGCCCTTGACTCGGTTGGCGCGGGCTGCCTGCGGACGGTGTGCCCCACGCCTTCGGGGCGGCTTTTCACGCAGGCCTACGCGCGGGAACTCAGCGCGGAACGGGAAGTGGTTTTGATCTGCGGCCGCTACGAGGGTATTGACCAACGTGTTTTAGACCTGTATGTTAATGACGAGGTGTCCGTGGGGGATTATGTGCTTTCATCCGGGGAAATCGCGGCAATGCTTGTCATCGACGCGGTGTACCGGCTTCTGGACGGGGTTATCACGAAAGAATCGCTGGAAGAGGAAAGCTTTTGCGGCGGGCTTCTGGAGTATCCCCAGTACACGCGGCCGGAGGTTTTTCGGGGCCTGCGCGTTCCCGATATTCTCCTTTCCGGCCACCACGCGAATATCCGCCAGTGGAGGCGGGAGCAGAGCATTCTGAAAACGAAAAAAAACCGGCCCGAGCTTTTGGGGGCGGCGGATAAAATTTAAGATTGCATTGAAGGGGTTAAAGTTATGGATGTCATCAAGGCGATTGAGGCCGGACAGGTAAAAGAGGTAAACGAATTCCATATCGGCGATACCGTGAGGGTTCATTTCTCCATCATCGAGGGCAAGACCGAAAGGATCCAGGTTTACGAGGGCCTTGTTATCGCGAAAAAGAATTCGGGTTTGCGCGCGACGTTCATGGTGCGGAAAATTTCCTACGGGGTAGGGGTTGAGAGGATTTTCCCCTTAAACTCGCCGCGCATCCAGAAGGTGGAGGTCGTGCGCCACGGCCGCGTGCGCCGGGCCAAGCTCTATTATATGCGCGGGCGTTCGGGAAAGGCCGCCAGGGTCGCGGAGCTGATCCGCAAAAAGAGCGCAAAGGCGGAGGCACCCGCCCCGCAGCCGCAGCCCGAAGTGCCTGCGGCTTCCGATGATTGACCCTTCCCATGCTTCCGTGCGCGTACAAGCCGCTGGTCAGCATGGTTCGCCCGGCGGCTTTTTTCATGTCAGGGCCATAGCCGCGCTTCCGGGCGGTTTCTGGACAGTCGAATACGGCGGCGCAACGCGGGCCGTCAGGACCGCCGCCGCCTTGCAGCCCGGCTTTTCCTATACCGGGGTTTTCGTCCAAAAAAAAGGCTTTGTGGAGTTTCTGCCCCGGCCGGGGGCCTTTGCCCCCGACCGGCAGACCGGGGCCTTGCCCTCCCGCCTGCCCGAGGCCGGAACCCGTGAATATTCCCGTTTTGTCCTTTCCCTGGTTTTTTCCCGCGCGGGCGTTCCCCTTCCCCAGGGCCCCGCGCTTGAGGAAATCCTGCGTTTCGTCCACCGCGAAAGCAGGCGCGAGGTTGTAAGCCGCTCCGCCCTGGCCCTCCGCTGCGAGGCCAAGGGGCTTTCCCTTCCGGCGGACGATTACGAGACCCTCCACGCTGTTTTTGAGGGATATTCGGGCGGCGGCGGGGAGGGCGGCGGGGACCGAAGGCAAAAACAGGGGGGAAGCGGCCCGGAGGGGGATGACCGGGATGCCGCCCCGCCCGCGGCCCCAGCTTCCGGCGGGGAGGAGGGCAGGGAAGGGGTGTTGCTCCGGCTTTTTAACCATACAAAAAGCGGGGACGAGGCCTGGGTCGTCTATCCCTACCGCTGCACGGTGGGGGATCTGGCCTATTCGGGTTCCCTGCGCGTTTTATACTCCGCTGAGGGAAAAAACGCGAAAAAATACGTTCTCGCCGTCCGGGGAAAGGACGGGCAGTGGCATTTCGCCTGGAATCCCCCGAAATCGGCCCTGAAAATCTATTTTTCGCCTTCCCCAGGGGCCTCCCCCCTGTGCGGCCCTGCGGCGCGCCCAGAGCCGCGCGGCTTTTTCCGCGCCTGGGCACGAAAATTCCGTAAGCACGGGCTTTATTCTGACGATATTATCTATACGGGGGAAAATTTCGACGGTTTTTCCGAAGAACTAAAGCCCGGAGGGCCTGTGGATGAAATGGCGTGACGAAAAAGCCGTGGCGATCAAATACGAGGCCGGCCTGCCGGCGCCCTTCGTCCTTGCCAAAGGCGCCGGATATTTGGCGGATGCCATTGTCCGGCTTGCGGAAAAGGTCGGCGTCCCCGTGCTGTCCCGGCCGGACATGGCGGACAGGCTGTTTTATCTGGAAGCGGGGGCTTTTATTCCAGAGGAATGCTTTGGGGTTGTTGCCGAAATGCTGGTATATGTGCATACTATATCTGGAGGTAGGGTCGCGGATGTATGAATAGCATCTATGTAAAATCGCTGAGGGCGGGCAACCGCTTTTCAAAACCGGTTTATGTCGATGAATCCAATATCCTTGTGCAGGAAAACATGCCGATCAAGCAAAAGGATATTGACCGCCTCCTGCGCTGGGGCATCAAGGCAGTGCAGACGGACGGGACTCTTCTGTCCGAGAAGGAAGTGGCCGAGGCGGCGGAAAGGCTTGCCGCTTCCCCCTCCGACGGGGTTTCCTTTGTCAATTACATGGACTCCCCGCTCCAGCAGGAAATCCTGAAAACCTACAAACAGCTTCTTGAGCAGTTGCAGAGGGTGCACGAGGACATCAAAGAAATGAAATCGGTGGAGAACTCCGCCATCAATAAGATCCTGGAGGGCCTTCTGGAGCTTCTGGCGAAACACCGCGACGATCTGATCCAGCTTGTTTTTTTTGGCATCCCCGGCGAAAGCGACATGGCCCAGAATTCCCTCAACACGGCGATCCTGGCGCACATCGTCGGCAGCGGCATGAATATGTACCCCCACAAGCTGAACCAGCTCATCATCGGGGCGCTGCTCCATGACGTGGGCATGGTGAGGGTTCCCGCCGACATTCTGGCCAAGAAAGGCAAACTGGAAGAAGGAGATATGGCCAAAATGCGGGCGCACACCTTCCATTCCTACCGGATCATCATCAAGGAGCTGGGCTACCCCGAGGACATCGGCCTTACGGCCCTCCACCACCATGAAAGGTGGGACGGCGAGGGCTATCCCAAAAAATATGTGGGCAAGCAGATCAACCTGTACGCCCGCATCGTGGCTGTTCTTGACGCCTTTGTCGCGATGATCTCCGACCGGCCCTACCGCGATTCGATGATCGGCTACACGGCGATGCGTTCCATCCTGAGCGACAACGGCAGGCGTTTCGACCCGGAAATCCTGCGCATTTTCATCCGCTGCATGGGGATTTACCCCCTGGGCAGCATCGTCCTGCTTTCCACATCCTGCATCGGGCGGGTCATCGAAAACAATCCGGACGCGCCGCTGCGGCCCAAGGTCAAACTGATGATTGACAAAACCGGCGCTATGCTGGATAACGATAAGGCGGAAATCATCGACCTGAACAGCGAAAAAAAGATTTTCATCGCGAAGGCGGTGGATCCCAAGGGCCTTTTGAAGCAGACGGCGCAGGAATGACCTCCGCCGAAAAAGGAAAAAAGGGAGAGGAGGAAGCGGAAAGGTTTTTTCTGGGCGCGGGATATACGGTTCTTGCGAGGAACTACCGCAAGCCCTGCGGGGAGATAGACCTCATCGTCCAAAAGGGCGACGGGCTTGTGTTCGCGGAAGTGAAGCGCTGGACTTCGTACGCCGAGGACTCCCTGGAACAGGGAATCCCGCAAAGAAAAATAAGACGGATCGTGGAAACCTCGAAATGCTATCTATACGAACACCCGCAGTTCGACGGTTTTTCCATACGCTATGATGTTCTTTTTGTACCAGGGACGGGAAGAAAAGTCCATCACATTCAGGACGCCTTCAGGGAGGAAGGATAATATGGTACGGATCGCAAGGAAGATTGATCCGAAACGTATTGCGGAATTGAAAAAAAAGATACGCGACAACAGGTATTTGGAGGCGGCGATACAGCGCCTTGCCCAAACCCTGACCAATGAGCTTATGCAAAGGAGCGAGCCACGCCTATGAGTGAAAACGCAAACCGGAAAAGGCGGCGGCGTTTTTCCCGCAGCAAGGACAAATCCCGCGAGGAACCCAAGGTTGAACGGGAAGCGCCCCCCTGCTGCGTCTGCGGGAAACCCATCCGAGACATCCTCGCGGCGCTGCTCCACAGGGAAAAGGGGGAACCCGCCCACTTTGACTGCATCGCGAAGGAAATCCTGGCAGGGGAAACCCTTGCCGAAGGCGAGCGGTTTACCTACCTGGGCAGCGGCGTTTTCGGCATATTCCGACAGGGAAAAAAGTCCAGGGACCCTTCGAGCATTGTTATCAGAAAAAAAATAGAGTACGAGGACAAGGAAAAAGCCGCCGCCTGGAAGCGCAGCCTGAGCGTGAAGGTATAGCGCCCATTTATCGAAAAACAAATGAAGAACCTCGGACGGCGCTGGCCCCCACGGCCGGGGAGCTGCCAGAAG
Source organism: Spirochaetia bacterium (assembly GCA_031270615.1). Taxonomy (GTDB): domain Bacteria; phylum Spirochaetota; class Spirochaetia; order DTKZ01; family DTKZ01; genus JAISAF01. The sequence continues at coordinate 2,644 of JAISXE010000275.1, read as the reverse complement.
AAAAGAGCAATTTTTTTGCCCGCGCGGTCAGCGCTTTCCCTTTTCCTCGTGCTAGAAGCCCTTCAGTTTTTCGAGCAGGAGCATGGTTTTGCGCCGCAGGGACGGCCCGAGGGGAGCGTCCAGCACCCGTATGAGGGTTCTGAAGAGGCGCTCGTCATGGATCCCGCTTTGCGAATCCGCCAGTTTGCCGATGGCCCCCAGAAGGGCGTCGGTCAGGCTGTCGGCCCCGACGCCCGCAAGGACCTTCCTTTCCAAAAGCAGCGTGAAGACCCGGATGACCTCATCGTCGGGTTCGTCGGTTATTTTTCCCAGGGAGGCGACCGCCTGCGAAAGCACCAGGGACTCGGTTTCGGCGGCAAGGACATCAAGGAGGATCTCCCGCGAGGCCTTCCCGCCAATGTAGCCCAGGGCCGCGCAGGAGGCCCGGCGGGCCTCGGGAAACCCTCCCCCGGAGGGGCCCCCGTTTGCCCTGCGCAGCAGCGTCCCCTCGCCCGCCAGATAGCGCAGGACCCGCAGGGTGCCCGCATCCTCCGCGGAGACGCCGCCCGAACGCGCCATATCCGTAATCCGGTTTATGACCTCCATTTTTGTCCGCAGGTCCGGCGCCAGGGCCTGGCCGTAGCGAATCTGGTCCCTCACGGCCTGCCTGTTCGGCAGCACCCAGTCTTCCCCCTCCGCCTCCTGCCCCCGCGCCGGGAAAACAGCCAAAACCAAAAACAAAATCAGCCCGATCATTGACATAAACATACTACATGAGTATACAATGGACAATATGACACGGGTGTTGTTTCCGGGTTCTTTTGACCCGCCCACCAACGGCCACATGAACCTCCTGCACCGGGCGGCGAAGCTCTGGGACGAAGTGGAAGTGGTGATTGCCGTCAACAAAGGAAAAAAATGCACCTTCTCCGCCGGGGAGCGCCTCCGGATGATGAAGACCCTGACCTCGGATTACGAAAACGTCAAAGTGACAGTGTGGGACCGCCTTATCGTTGACTACGCGGAGAAAAGCGGCGCGCGCATCATCCTCCGGGGCGTGCGGGCCCTGGCGGATTTCAGCTACGAGTTCGAGCTTTCCATGACGAACAAAGGACTGAAACCGAACATCGAAACCATCTTCATGCCCACCGACCCCCAGTATTTCGTGCTGCGCTCCAGCGGAATCAAGGAAATAGCCCTCTTCGGCGGCGATGTCTCGGCGATGGTCCCGCCCATAGTCGCCGAGGCGCTAAGGAAAAAAATGCGCCGCCAGAAATGAGGCCAGGGGGGGAAGCCTCCAAAATCTCAACAAATTAAGAAAAAGATGTGCGCCTTTTTGGCGCTCCCGCGCCAAAAACCGGGCTTTCCGCTTCAATTCCTCAGCCCCTGCGGGGCTTGCGGGATTTCCGCTTCAATCCCTGGCGCCCCACGGGCTTCTCGGGTTTTGGAACAACCTCAATTCTTTTTTTGTCCGCGTCTGTCCGTGGTGGTCAGGGTTTTGTGCGACACCGGGACCCGCTATGTTTCGGATCAATTTTGGTATGGATAAGAGGGAGTGGGGAGTGGAAAGTCAGCCAGGGCGCGTTTTTTGCCCGGCAAAAAACCGGGCTCTGCGGGGGTTCCGCCCCGTGCAGAGCGTGTGGCCACTTCGCGCCCCTTCGATCCCTCGCGCGACCCACGGCCTGCCGTCCTCATCCCCCATTTCTCATTCCTCATTTTTTCCGTGCTGTCCGTGGTCGGTTTTTTCCGAATTTATTTGTATTTTCACAGTTCCATGCGTTTATCCTAACAGGAGGGGCGTAGAATTTGTGTCTATATGGGGATATACTCGCGGTATTCCCGTATGATTTGGGATGGGCAAATCGTCTCCGCGGTGCGGAGGCAATTATCGCAGAACCTGCCCGGCAATGGCAATGATGAGGAGTATGGCATGAAAGCAAACGGCAAAGCAGTTTTCAAAATTAACAATAAGCCCATTTTTTGTGTTACGCGCTATTCCCTGGCATTGCTTTTGGCGGCAATGCTTTTCTCCTGCGCCTCGCCGCCCGCGCAAAAAACCGAAACGCCCCCGCCCCCCGCGCCTTCGGCGGACAGCCTTGGCCTTGAGGCGGCCATAGACGACATCGCCGATTACTTTATATCCCGGCTGCCCGGCGCTTCCTCGGCGGCCATCCTCACCTTTGAAACCCCCGCGCCGGGCCTGTCCGATTATATTTCCGCCTGGCTTTGGAACCGCTTCGAGGCCTCCGGCAAATTCGTCATGGTTGACCGCCGCAACCTGGACCTCATACGCGGGGAAATATTCTACCAGGCCTCCGGGGAGGTAAGCGGCGAGTCCGCGCGGGCCATTGGCCGGCAGTACGGGCCGCAGACCATAGTCTACGGCCGCCTGGCGGCCATGGGCGGGGAATACCGCCTGACGGCCTACGCGAGCGACGTGGAAAAGGCGACAAGCATCCAGCGGGCGCTTGTCATCAGGCCGGAGGGCCGCCTTGCCGCGCTTCTGGAGGCGGGCCTTGACGAGCAGGTTGACGGCGCTGTTGAGTCAATGGCCCGCGCCCTGGCGGGGAAAACCACCATCGCCGTGGGCCGCATAGCCTACATGGACACGCAGAGCGTCTCAAGCCTTTCGGCCTACCTGAAAAACAGCATCACCGCCGGGGCC